>NZ_CP015109.1:1557500-1857500 GCF_002082015.1 Sporosarcina ureae
CCACTACCGCTTTGTTTCAGCGACAATTACTATTATACACCTTCAGTTTAATAAGTCAAGAACTTTCTTGAACTCTTTTTAAAATGAATGGTGAGCCGTACAGGATTCGAACCTGTGACCCTCTGATTAAAAGTCAGATGCTCTACCAACTGAGCTAACGGCTCATGTTAAAATGAAAGGAACAATTTGTCCCAAATACCTTTGATCTCTCTAATGCATGTGACTCACAATAGAAATGGCTGGGGTAGCTGGATTCGAACCAACGAGTGACGGAGTCAAAGTCCGTTGCCTTACCGCTTGGCTATACCCCATCAATGATCAATCATTATCGTCTCTTCAGGGATTTGTTCATTTTATTAAAAGTGACCCCTACGGGATTCGAACCCGTGATACCGCCGTGAAAGGGCGGTGTCTTAACCGCTTGACCAAGGGGCCTTACTGGTAATGTCAGTTCAGCAAGCGATTGGTTTGTTGCGCTTGTCTTAGTCGACTTTTACTATTATAGACAGGGTCTAGTCATTCGTCAACCTTTTTAAACAATCTTTTTTAAAAAACTTTTCAACATGCTTTAAAACGTTGATGCGACAGCTTTTCCCATTATAAAATTCTTAAGCTACATAGCTGCCTTTCACTACTTTTTATCTAATTGGATAAAAGGCATCCAATTATTGTGATTGAATGCCTTTTATGTTTCATTCTACTTTCGCGATCTCCCCTGCACATTTTCCACAGCGATACTTTGCGCAATCCATTCTTCTACGCCTAGGATAATCCAGTCCGCAAGCCATACAACGATATAGATGGATGAGCGTGTTCTTCGCTCTACGTTCCGTCAGCGGTTTGCAATGACGAGGTGAATTCGTCTCTTTCAGTAGCTGTTTAAAATCTGGGTCTCCATGTTTATACCCCTTTCCTTCTATATGAAGGTGATAATGGCAAAGTTCATGTTTAATGATCCCAATCAATTCTTCTTTATCATGAAGCTTAATAACTAATGGGTTGATCTCTATAAAATGATTACTTAACTTATAGCGACCGCCCGTCGTCCGCAGTCTACTGTTAAAAACTGCTTGATGGACAAACGGCTTATGGAAGATTTCCAATGAGATGTGCTCAACCAGCTGTTGTAATTGTTCTTCTGACATGCTGATTCTCTCCTTTATTTCTTAAGAGGAAGCATAGATAAAGCAATACGCCCTTTTTGGCGATCAACAGAATCAATCCATACTGTGACAATATCACCGGATGCAACTACGTCTAGCGGATGTTTCACATAACCTTTTTTCATTCTGGATATGTGTACTAATCCATCTTCCGAAACGCCAATGTCTACAAATGCACCGAAATCCACTACGTTACGCACTGTTCCTTGCATTTCCATACCTTCATATACATCTTTGATATCAAGTACATCTGCTTTTAATAAAGGCTGCGGATAATCGTCTCGCGGGTCGCGGTTCGGACGCTGTAATGTTTGTATAATATCTTGCAATGTTATTTCCCCTACGTTTAGCTGCGCAGCAAGCTGTGAGATATCGACATGTTCGAGAGCAACCGTCGCTTCTTCTGTGCCAAGCTGTGATTTGTCTAGTTGCAACTCTTTCAATACTGCTTCTGCCACTTTATAACTCTCTGGGTGAATGCCTGTCGAGTCGAAGCGTTCTTTTGATTCTGGTATACGCAAAAAACCTATTGCCTGTTCGTAAGTTTTTGCTCCTAGTCTCGGTACCTTTTTCAACTCTGTACGTTTTGTGAACTTACCTGCTTCATCTCTTGCTTTAACAATGTTTTCCGCTACGGATTTTGACAGACCTGAAACATACTGTAATAGCGAAGATGAAGCGGTATTGACATTAACCCCCACGCGGTTCACCGCTGTCTCTACAACAAATGAAAGTGATTCCGCCAGATTCTTTTTCGCTACATCATGCTGGTATTGCCCTACACCGATAGATTCAGGATCTATTTTCACAAGTTCAGACAACGGATCTTGCAGTCTTCGTGCAATGGAAACCGCACTTCTTTGTTCTACCTGCAGATCTGGGAACTCTTCTCGCGCTTTTGCAGATGCTGAATATACACTCGCGCCTGCTTCATTGACAATTACGTAGGAAACCGGCTTGTCCACTTCTTTAATTAGATTGACGATGAACTTCTCTGTCTCACGCGATGCAGTTCCGTTACCAATCGCAATAATGGATATTGGGTATTTATTTAATAGATCGCGTATTATTTCTTTTGATGCTTCTTTTTGTGGCTTTGGTGGATGAGGATAGATGACAGAGATATCATGTAACTTTCCTGTTTCATCCACTACCGCAAGTTTACATCCTGTTCTAAATGCTGGGTCTACTCCAAGTACTGTTCTCCCTTTTAAAGGTGGTTGTAGTAAAAGGCTACGTAGATTTTCCGAAAACACGTGAATTGCTTGCGTTTCCGCTTTTTCGGTCAATGTCGTTCGTACTTCTCTTTCTATTGAAGGGGCAATTAATCGTTTAAACGAATCCTCTAATGCTTCTTTTATATAGGTTGTAGATGAAGAAGGATGTCGCTTCAGGTACACACGCTCAAGATCTCCAATGATGCGATCCGCCGGGAAATCTACCCCCACACGCAATACATCTTCTTTTTCTCCCCGATTAATAGCTAAAACGCGATGAGGTACTATTTTACTGAGTGGTTCTTCGTAATCATAGTAGTTTTCAAATACTTTTCTTTCATCTTCCGCGCCTTTTTTTAGGGTGGCTGTTAACTTCCCGGATGCCCATGTAATTTTACGGATTTTCTCCCGTATTGTTGCGTCTTCTGACACCCTCTCCGCAATGATGAACTTAGCGCCTTCCAATGCATCCTCTAGTGTAAGGATTTCTTTTTCAAGATTGATATAGGATTGTGCTATAGATTCAATTTTCTCGGATGACTGTTGCATGATTTGGTCCGCAAGAGGTTCCAAGCCATTTTCAATCGCAATCATTGCTTTCGTACGTCGTTTTTGTTTGTAAGGGCGGTACAAGTCCTCGATTCGCTGCAATACTGTTGCGCGTTCAATCTCCGCCTTTAACGTATCATCCAGCTTCCCCTGTTCATCGATCAAGCGCAGAACTTCCTCTTTTCGCTGTTCAAGCGACTTTATATAATGATAGGCATCTTCAATATCCTTGATCTGTACTTCGTCAAGTGAACCTGTCGCTTCCTTCCGATAACGCGCAATAAAAGGTACTGTGTTCCCTTCTTCCAATAGCGCGATGACGCTTGCCGTTTGGGTCTTGCTGATACCTGCACGACTTGCTGTTGCTTCCATAAGATCTTTTGACAATTCAATCACCCTTTCCCCTTTCCATATAATAGCATGTTTCCAATGGGCTTTCCTTCCGCAACCATTTATTTTTAAGCAAAAAAAAGCCGCTTCAACCTAATGAAGCAGGCTAGCTGCGATGAATGTTGCATCATCATTATCTTCAATCGTACTTTCAACCTTTTTATACAATTGATACGGAGTAGAATTTTCTTGTAAGTATTTTTTAGGACTTCGCAAATTCACACCATCAGAATGAAGAAAGAACCGGTCATTCTTATTATAAGGATATCTTTGCGTACGGGGCGATTGCGGTCGTCCCGACAAATAACCCATTACTGGTAATGGATAAATCATCTGACCATTCGACTGCAGTATGTAGATCCGGATGTTACCGACACAACTATATTCTAGGGTTTGCTGTTTAAAATATACTTTCACAATCCCTACTGCCGCACCGCGTTTATGCAACATCTGTTTGTTACAACGTAGTAACAAATCGTCAGGTGATTCGTGATGATAGATCCTTAAGATTTGCGGAATTATTTCAGCTGATTCTTTTGCTTCTGTTCCACTGCCTAAGCCGTCTGCAATAGCACAAATGAAATAGTCTTCTTCTGAATGAATGTAGTATGCATCCCCAGAATCTTTATTGCCTTTTTTGGACTGTTGGTATATATATGCCTCTACATAGTCATTCTCAAAAGTCTCCACTAGTTTGCACCACCACTCGTCAGAATTACTTCTTGTAGCTTTTTGATCGCTTTGCGTTGCAGTCTTGAAACGTGCATTTGGGAAATATCCAGTAATTCTCCAGCTTCTTTTTGGCTCATCTGATCGATATATGTGTACTGGATAATTTGACGTTCGCGTTCACTTAAAACGTTCAGTGCATTCAAAACAAGCATACGCTGATCTGTTTTTTCAAAACCGCCATCAGTCTCACCAATGATATCCAGCAGTGTAATTGTTCCACCCTCTGAATCCGCGTCTAGTGTATGGTCGATCGATAGCGCTTGGTAACTTCTGCCCATTTCCATCGCTTCAAGCACTAGTTCTTCGTCGGTGCCAAGATATTCTGCTATTTCATAGACCATTGGCGAACGCTGAAATTCAGTCGTTAACGTTTCAACAGCCGCTTTGATCTTCGGCCCTAGCTCCTTGATTCGTCGTGGTACGTGAACAGCCCAGGTTTTATCACGAAGGAATCGCTTAATTTCTCCAATGATGGTCGGTACAGCAAACGCTTCAAAGTTCCGTCCTTGCTCAGGATCGTATCTTCGAATCGCTCCTAATAGTCCGAGCATTCCTGCCTGGACGATATCCTCATGATGGGATTGTCCACGTGAATATTTACGCGCGATTGAATGAACCAGTCGCTCGTAATGCAAGACTAGCTGTGTTTGCGCATGGTCGTCATTATTTTCTTGGTATTCATGTATCCATTTAATGACTTGCTCTTTCGTCTCACTGTCACGAGAAGACTGTTGATTTGACATGGTCCTCTCCCCGCTCTCTGCCCAAATATTTGGTCATGAAAACAATGACACCCTCCCCATGGTCAACTTTTACTTCATCCATTAAAGTTTCCATCAAGTAAAGCCCTAGACCACCTTCTCTAAGAGGTGATTCTTCATTCCAATCTTGATATGGACCAACCTTTTTCTTCGTTTCTTCAAAATCGAAGCTTTGACCATGGTCCGTCACAACAATTTCCAGGCGGTCTTCATAAAGGGCACAGCCCAAAATCACTTCACCTGTTTTTTCGTCATTGTACGCATGTTGCACAGCATTCGTCACTGCTTCACTTGCAGCGATCTTCAAATCTTCAATTTCATCATATGTAAATCCAATACGACTTGCAAGACCCGATATAGCTAAACGAGCCACACCTACATACTGAGCTTTTGCCGGAACTTTTATTTCGATGTAATCAAACGCTTGCATTGTCTTCGCCACCTTTAGATTGTTCAATTTCCATAATGTCACTAAGGCCCGTAATTTCAAACAATCGGTAAAGGCGTTGGTTTAGTCCTTTGATGACTAATTTCCCATTATGCGCTTTCACTTCTTTATAGAATCCGACAAATATGCCTAAACCTGTACTGTCCATGTAGTTTACTTCAGATAACTCTAACTCCACTTCGATTCCATCTACTAACTCTAAAGCAGCCAAGTGTTCTTTCAATTTTGGTGCTGTATATATATCGATTTCTCCGATAATTTTAAAATTATGCACTAGATCTTGATCAACTTGCTCAACTTGTAAATTCATTTCGCCACCTCAATCGCTTTCTCTATTTTCTATGAATGTATAGTGTAATCATATCCACTACACCCTCATTGTTTTATACCCATTCTAAGACTTCTTAAACCTTCATTATGTTTTTTTCAAAATAACAAGCGTGAAGTCATCATGAAGTTCGTAATTCTGCATTTTGGAAAGCTCACTAAATAAATAGTCAACCATTGCTTGTGCACTTTCCGAACGCACTTCTCGCAATAAATTTTCTATAACGTCCATTTCAATAAAACCTTTATCTGTTCTAGTTTCCGTTACACCATCTGTCATAATCGCAACAAAATCATGTTCTTCAAGACGCACCGTACGTTCTTCATATACCGCTTCTGCTTGAACACCTAGCAACAAACCTTTACTTTCTAGCAAACTGTACGAATCTTTGGCAGCACGATAAAAGAGAGCCGGCTCATGTCCAGCTGAAGAATAACGGAATACTGAGTTTTCCGTATCGTATTTTCCGTAAAACATAGAAATGAACATAGAATCAGCAATACTTTGCTCCACCATTTTATTGATGAAGCTCAATACTTCAAAAGGACTTCTTTTCTCGTACCGCAGACTATCCATACCAAACTTTACCATGGACATATGCATAGCTGCAGACATGCCCTTGCCGATAATATCGGCAACTGCTAGGCAAACTTCTTGTTCAGTTTCCTTTAAAAAGTATACATAGTCACCGTTCATTTGCTTCGACGGTTTAGAAATCCAACCTATATCCAGACCCTTCAACATGGGAGTTGTTGTTTGCAGCAAAGTATTTTGTACTCTAACCGCAATATCCATCTCTGTTTGAATAATTTCTTGTTTTCGGATTAAACTCTGGTGTTCTTTTAACGCTAGTCCATAATGAATCATCATTTCGATTAGAAAATCGAAAGATACGCTGACGTCGGCTGGCATATCTTCAATTAGTTCTTCAATAGACGTTTTATGAATACTGATAACATCTTCCGGTGCGATATTCTTTTCTATGAAGCTGCGGCTGAATTGCTGTCCCAAATAGAGATCTTCTTCCCCTTTGGAGTGCAGATAATTCTCCAGCATTTGCTTATACTGCCTACCCGCCTCTTGTGGCAATACCCTTCAACTCCTAGTGCAACCATTTAGTCGCTGTAATTGTGGTACCTACGCCCACTTCTGTTTCTACACGAAAATCATCCATCAGTCGTTTGACTCCTGGCATTCCTGCACCTAATCCTCCTGATGTCGTATAGCCATCCGTCATAACCTTTTGTAAATCAGAAATTCCTGGTCCTTCATCGGTAGCGGTAATCAGTAACCCTACCCGTGCACCTACTGTAATAGGCACAATTTCAATTTGACCTTTTCCCGCGTAAAGATATATATTTCTTGCTAATTCACTAATGGCAGTCGTGATTCTAGCTTGGTCTACTGTCCCAAAACCCGTATTTTTCGCCTCATTACGTCCGAGTTGTCTAGCAGCAACAATATCCCACTCTGTTTTGATCTCTATAGAAGACCTGTGTTCCATGGTCAGGCCTCCAATTCTCTAGTCAATTTCTCTAGCCCATTCTCTAGATCTAATGCAGTTGTCACGTTCTCCAGACGTATACCTAATTCAATTAGCGTGATGGCTACAGATGGTTGTATTCCTGTAATAACAACTTTCGCACCCATTAAGCTTGTCATATGAATAACATCCCCAAGTACTTTAGCGATGAATGAGTCAATAAAGTCGATTGGCGTCAAATCAATCACAACGCCTCGCGCAGACGTTTTATGTAGTTGATTTAATAAATCTTCTTGGAATTGTAATGCTGTCTGATCATCAAGCTCTACTTGAATAGATACAATCAATGTATCCTTTAGCTTTAGAATCGGGATTCGCATTTTCATACTACATTTCCTCCTCTACAATTGTTCGTCCTGTCATTTCAAGCGCCTTTTGCATACCTCTGCGTAGCGTACTAGTCGTAGAAAAATCTGTCAGATTAATGCCTAGCGTTACAATAGTCTGCGCAATTTCTGGACGAATACCAACTAGCATACATTTTGCACCTACTAAACGAACCGCGTCTGCCGCCTGGATGATATGGTGTGCAACCATTGTATCCACTACTGGTACGCCTGTAATGTCTAGTAACACGACTTCAGCACGTTGCTTGACCACACCTTCTAATAGGTTCTCCATAATCAATTTCGCACGTTCTGTATCAATCGTACCGACCAACGGCATGACAGAGATCTTGTCGAATACAGGAATTAGTGAAGCTGATAGTTCTTGCAATGCGATCTTCTGCAATATATCCGTCCGTTCCCATTTCGTGGAATACTCTTCAATAATGCTTTCTCTTAACGGATTAATCCAGTTTGTAAAGATGTGAATCCCTTCGCGTAAGTTGGACTCTTTTAAAATTCCCGTTTCAAAGAATAGATTATATACGACAGAAGAAAACGTATCAATTGCCCGATTGATGAATTTAATAGACCATCCAAAATGAATGATCTTCTCTGTGAACTCATCCAATCGTGCCTTGTCCACTGTATCTCGGTACGTTAGATTAGACGTCATCAACTCTGTAAACTCCCTGCTTGTTGTTGCAACTACAGGTGCTGGCATTAATTCTAGAAAACGCTCATCCGCATTCTCTTTCATTGCCTCTACCCAACGTGTTGTAATGGTATCTATATTTTCGACTATACCTTTTCTCATGACTTCGTTCATCGTTATTTGTTCCTCCCTACATCATCTATTATCTCTATTGTATCGAACTTCGCTACAAACTACATGTATTTAATCGTTTTTTTCGAAATTACTATAAAAAAAACACTATAACCTGTTGGCTATAGTGTTTCAAGCAGCCATTAGTTGCTGGCGCCATCTGCAATAAAGTTTGTTAGAATATGTATGCTAAAATTTAATAAGTCCGAAGCTTACTTGTAACGCTTCGTCGACTTGTTTCATTAACGCATCGTCTAAGTGTGTTATTTTGTCTGTAAGCCTTGACTTGTCGATTGTGCGGACTTGCTCGAGCAGGATGACTGAATCCCGCTCGAATCCATGCCGGGCCGCAGTAATTTCGACATGTGTCGGCAATTTTGCTTTTTGAATTTGTGCAGTAATGGCTGCCACAATCACTGTGGGACTGAATCGGTTACCAATATCATTTTGGATGATCAGTACCGGTCTAGTCCCACCCTGTTCAGAACCGACTACAGGTGACAAATCTGCAAAAAAGACGTCTCCGCGTTTAATTGCCAACTTTTCATCCTCCGCTGACGCAACGTTCCACGGTATGCTGAGCTTCAAATTCCGCATATAAACATTCTGCCGCTATGTTGAGGTTGATTTGCGACATTTCCACATAACCTCTTATCATGGCTTCACGTATTAAGGAAGCTTCACCATGTTCGATATGTTTCATATCTGTCGTATAAACGAAATCTTCTTGCACTTGCTCCCATTGAAAGATTGCGTCTTCATTTTGCTGTTGCAATCTGGTTGAGGCTATACTAAGTATTCTTTTATCGTTTTTATCCGTACGCAAATCGAGCACCTCCGACAAACCCATCCCTCTATTTCTATATCATTTCTATCTTACCATTTATATTGGAATATGAAAAGACAAGGTTTGAAGTGTTTTGACAAGAAATACTAGTTTCGTCAGTAGAATGTCGAATCGGATGATCGTTGCGTCATATATTCCACTAGATAGTTTCGACTTTTCACGTATAGACTCTAGGTATCCGTGTAGAAAATGTTACAGCTATTTCATAGGGTATCGTGTTTAGGCGATCAGACCATTCCTCTATCATGATTTCTTCGCCGCCCTGTTTACCGATCAATATCACTTTTTCACCTTCAGGGTATTCACAAGGTAATCGGATCATGCATTGGTCCATGCAAATGGTGCCAACAATTGGTACCCTCTTGCCATCAATCAGTACTTCCTGATTTGTAAGTGAACGCTTTAATCCGTCCGCGTAGCCCACCGGTAAGGTACCGATCCATTCTCCTTCAACCGCCTCATACGTACCGCCATAGCTAATCGCCTCACCGACAGTCATCTGTTTCACGTAAGTTAATTCAGTTTCAATCGTCAATGCCCGTTCAAGCTCAAATGGCAATTGCTTTGCCACGGTATGTGACGGTGGAATACCGTATAAACTTATACCAAAACGGACAGCGTCAAGTGCATATTCAGGAAACAACAAGGTTCCTGCGCTATTTGATGCATGAATGAGACGCGGTTTTTCAGGCAAACAATTCACTAGGTGCATGAATCGTTCAAACTGTCGTTGCGTCGGTTCCCGGTTTTCTTCATCCGCGCGTGCAAAATGTGTGAATACACCATCAATAGATAAGTCGGACTGTTGAATACGCTGCACCAATCGTGCGAGTTCTTCTTCAGTCCGCACCCCAATTCTACCCATCCCGCTGTCGATTTTTACATGAATTCTACATTTAGTTTCTAATGGTTGCTGTGCAATCACTTGTTTTACCCAATTTTCACTCGTGACCGTTAAAATAATACGATGTTGTGCTGCTATAGACACAAATGATACCGGTGAGAGCCCTAATACGAGAATATCGGCTGTTGGTTGTGTTTTCCTAAGCGTCATGGCTTCATCAGGAGTAGCAACCGCAAACATTTCTGCTCCCGCTTGTAACGCAGCGGAAGCAGCCTTCGCGACTCCATGACCATATCCATCTGATTTAACGACCGCGATCAACTTGGTTTTTTTTGGCAAATATGAAATCAGACGTTCTGCATTGCGCTTAATAGCTGCTGTATTAATAACCGCTCGTGTTGGCCGATATTGTGTTTCGTTAAACATTTCTTTCCACCTCGTTATAGGATAGACTGTTGCATGCAATAATTATCTATCCAAAGGCACAGTCTAGTCAATTGATCCAGTCGTTGATTATTTCGATTCAGTTGCTGTCATTGAATTAGCTACAGTAATCAATTCTTCTTTGCTTAACATGTCGGATGCAACAAAGAACGCCATACCATTTGCTTCCCAGTGAATAGATTGTTCTGTCAATGCCGCTACTGCGAACCCTAGATCAACCGGATCACCTTCTATAGAAACAGGCATTTGATTCAATGGTTTTTCAGCTGGTTCTTGAATCACAACATATTCCCGATCCCCGCTGAATGTCATAATTACACGCTGACCATTTTCAATTTCCACACTCTGCTCATCTGACAGTGTGGTACCTTGTAAATTAGCAACTGGATAATATGTTTGTTGGTTTAGCTTAGCTTGATCTTCCCCATCATCGTCCGCTGATTCTTTGTCAGTCGATTCTTTCTCAGAATCCGCTTCATCGCCGTCTGCTTTCGGTTGATCCATCTCTACCTTATACTCAGCGACTTTATGCTCTACACCCAATGCAATTTTATCGAACTTAATGGAGATCTTCTCTTCACCTGCTTCATCATGGATCGTCACCTTGCTTGGCAACAAAGTCTTTTTATCGATATGAATTTTCTGAGTTGGTAAAAGTGACTTATGATTATTGCGTGTTTCTGTTTCAAAGATATACTCTTTTTCCTTTTCTTCCATGACCGCTGCCTTGTCTGCCTTAATATCTTCGGCAAGCGTTCCGATCAGGTACCCTTGACTGTTTTGTGCTGGCCAGTCACTTTGGAATTTATACGTTTTGCCGAGTGACGGTGTAATGACGAATACGCCTTCTTCGTTACGAACAATCATTTGTGACTCATCATTACCCGATTGCATTACATTTACTTTGTAAAACTCTGGCTTAGTATGCCATACTTCCACATTGTACACCCGAGGTTCCGAACCTGTTTTGATTTCCATCGAGGCATTTAATTCATACCCTTTTGTTTCATTCCACTTATTGCTAAGTTTTTTCATAACATCTTCTTTGGAAGGCTTACCACACCCTCCTAGTACTAACATGACTGCGACGACTACTAACATGATCAATTTTTTCCGCATTCTTTTCATCCTTTCTCCAATCAATTCGGGTAGCTTATCTTATGAGAGGGATGAATCGAATATGCGAGCTTGTTTTAAATTCTATTTAGATGCTTTTAAGATTCCATTAAGACTACTTGTGCAGCAGCTACAGTTTGGGTGTGCGTAATAGTAACAAACCCTTGAACCGGTTGATCATGGAAGTACAATACCGGGCGACCACTTGCTTCCGAAATGACTTCGATGTCTAGAAAGTTGCAATCTGCTCCGATCCCAGTACCTCGCGCTTTTGAGAACGCCTCTTTAGCAGCAAAGCGCCCTGCCAAGTATTCAGTTTTACGATGGCCACTCAATGTTTCATATACGCGCAATTCCATTTCAGACAAGATTCGTTCCCTAAATTTAGCGTTACGGTTATCCAAACGGGCTATGCGATTCAATTCCACGATATCTAATCCAATTCCTTGTATCAAAATGAACAACTCCTTTCCCTTCAAGTTAAATAATATGTATAATCAGTACAGAAGATTGAGGTGAAACCATGTTTATACGAACGGAAAACTTTTCACAATATGTTCGTGCCTACCCTGTCGTGACATTTTTGCTTGCTCTGAATATCGGGATATTTATCTATACATTGATTCCCGGCATTGGTAATCAGCTCTTTTTATTCGGCCTGGGAGATAACTTCCTCATTGCGAATGGAGAGTATTGGCGTTTAATAACTCCGATGTTTTTGCACGGCGGTTTTATGCACTTACTATTTAACATGTTCTCGCTTTTCGTTTTCGGACCAGAGCTTGAGAAAATCGCGGGGAAAGCACGTTTTATTACAGTGTATATGTTAGCCGGCTTATTCGGCGATATCGCAACATTCTTCGTGCAACCCGTTGCTTACACGCACGTCGGTGCAAGCGGTGCGATTTTCGGTGTGTTCGGTGCGTTTGGTGCGCTTGTGTATTACACGAAGCATTCGTTTCCGCAGTTGAGACAAGTTATTTTGCCGATTATCGTCATTAGTATTGTGATGACGTTTGTAGGGACGAATATCAACGTGACGGCGCACATAGCAGGGCTGATTACAGGCTTCCTGATCGGGCTGAGCTTTTTCAATCCGAAGAACATCGTTAGTTGGCGAAAGAAATAATGTGTTGCAGAGTCAGGCAAGGGTTACCTTGTCTGGCTTTTAAAATTGTGCTGATTTAGAGAGGAAAGTAGTGAGGACGAGAGAAGTTCTACTCTAACTGGGGACAGGCTTTTGCATTCCTCTACACTGCCGTCAATCTCTCTACTTCATTAAGCTCCAAAAGCCAGACAAGTTTAGTTGTCTGGCTCTGTTTGTGATTCTGTACTATCTGGATGGAACTCATACCAGGAAAGGAACTTTTCAGCGTTTTCCTGAGGCATATGGCGAATGGCCGGGGCGTCAAGCGTCATGCCAGATTTGACATTGACCGTAAGGGTCGCGACCTTTCTTCTACGATGAAAATAATTCTGATCCAACTCCATTGATTGGATCCGGTTCTTCTCCGTGAACACCGTCTGCCGGCTGACGATGCGAAATCGCATCGTCAACTGTTTCGGCAAAATGGTATAGGCCGCCGTCTTGTATTGCCAAATTCCATGCAAGCCTACCAACGGCAACAGTAACAACATCAGCAAGCCGTATGGAAAGAAGTTATACGAGACAATCGCTATAGGGATGAGTGTCACAAATAACTTAAAACGATAGTAGAAACGTTTTCCTTTCTCGCCAATTTTTTCCGTCGGTTCACTGAAGTCTATATTCGGAAATAGCTCCTGTAACGGCTCAATAATGCGGTTTCGTTTCGCTAACGGGAAAAGCTTAATTCGCGAACCTTCTCCCACTCCCCCCGCACTGTTAATGATGACCGCTCCATAGCCGAATAATTGACGAAAAGGATTTTCAGTGATCGTAATATTTTGTATTCGTTTCAACGGTACAGTCACTCTTTTTTTCTCGAGTAACCCCCTCGTAATGACTAAGTCATCCTTTTCACGCATGACTTTGAAATCATAATTTGCAAGGAATGTCATCGCAACGGATAGCAACCAAACGATAAGGAAACCGAGTGCTACTAAAATCGCAATGACGAAGACACCGATGCGAATGAACGATTTCAACTCTCCGAACAACCAATCATATGGAATGAGTTCTTCAATTTGCGATAAAAATACGATTGCACCAGATAAAATAACCCCGATACCACCTGAGGTTGTTGCAAGCATAAGCAAGTCACCTGTCGTCATGGAGAAAATTACTGGCGCTGGTTGTTGTGCTACCCGCACTTCTTCCTCCGGATCTTTGATCAATTGCCACTCTATTTGATCTAATAATGCGGGCTCCGGACCTAGAACTTTCACTTTCCTCACCTGTTTAATTTCTTTTTCTATCTGTTGTGCCGCTTCTTTTGTGATGGCAGTTAATTCGGCTTCGGCGTCTTTACCTGAAGATGAACCCGCTGTTTCTATTTTGACTTTCACCAACTGAAATGGTCGGTGAAAAATGCCCTCTGTGTAATCTAGACTTTGAATACGATCAAATGGAACATAACGCTTTTTCCGTACAAACAAACCCGATTCAATGCGCAATTCTTGGTCTTCGAACCAATAATCGAAACGGCGCCATTTCACGACACCCGAAACTAACGTGAATACAATCAGCACGCCAAATAAAATTAACGACCAATATTGGATATACCAAGGTGCTGTACTCTCTCCTTTGAACCCATTCACGAAAACCAATACTATGAAAGGTCCAATCAATTCTTTCAGCGTTTTCGCAGTCTCAACAACAGCAGATATCCAATGAAGTTTGTAGCGTGGTTCAGACATCGTCTTTCGCCACCCTTGCAAACGTGGATATACGGTTGCGCAGTTCGTCTGCCTCTTGCGTCACGAGCGCAGGAATGGAATGATTAGTCGCTGCAGTAGAGATCGTGATGGAAGCTAGACCGTATTTACGTAAAATCGGACCTTCTGCTGTATCCACGTGCTGAACGCGCACCATCGGAATGAGTGTGCGATTGACGATAAATAATCCGTATTGAAGCTCAATTTCCGCCTCACGTACTTCATAGCGCCAACGTTGCCAACGAATTTTCGGGAATAAATAAATCGATAAAAATGCATGTACTAATACAACTACTGTAATGACGATTATAATCCAAATTGGCCAATCAAAAAAGTACGATAAAAAACCCAAACCAACTGCTACCGCCAATATGATTACACTTTGAATTGTTCCGTATAATCTCCAAACAGTTAATCCTTTTCTGGAAATTTGATTTGAAGGTTGCTGCCTCATAGATCCACCTCTTTTCAGAATTCTACTTATACTATCAAACTGTCATCAAAACATTTCACTCTATTCGATCATATCATACCATATTCACGACAAAAAAATCCGGGCTGCTATAATGCAGGTCCGGATTTTATGTTTTCTATTCTTATCGTTCAGAACGGTTACTATTGTTGCGTCTTGAACCGCCATCTCTTCTTGCACCATCACGTGGTCCGCTGCTACGTCTTGAACCGCCGCCAGAACCGCCGCTGAAGTTTCTGCTGCGTCCACCTTGAGAACGTCCGCCGCTACGGTTGCCACCTTTATAGCCTCCACCTGAACGAGATGAAGAAGGTCTGCGTGAAGGTAATGGGCGCTCTTCTGTAATACTTACTGGTGTTTCATCAATATTTTTAGTCAATGATTTAAGAGCTGCCGCCACAACTTCTTTCGCATCATGCTTCTCAAGCAATTGCGCTGCTAATCCAGCGTAGTCTTCTGAGTTTTGTTGTTCAATTACTTCTACTAGTGAATCCACTGCGTTTTTCTTCTGTTCCAGTAATGCTTCGTCAGAAGTCGGTGGACGTAGGGGAGTCATACGCTTCTTAGTCGTTTCCTCAACGATGCGAAGGTAACCCATTTCACGTGGCGTTACGAATGTAACAGCCACTCCACTTTTACCAGCACGACCAGTACGACCAATACGGTGAACATAGCTCTCTGGATCTTGTGGAATGTCAAAGTTGTATACATGTGTTACGCCTGAAATATCCAATCCACGCGCAGCTACGTCTGTTGCTACAAGTACATCAATCTTATTGTCTTTAAACTGACGCAAAACTGACATACGCTTCGCTTGCGTTAAGTCACCGTGGATTCCTTCAGCAATATAGCCACGGATACTCAGGGCATGAGCTAACTCATCTACCCGGCGCTTTGTACGACCGAATACGATAGCCAATTCAGGTTGTTGAACATTCAACAATCTTGACAATACATCAAACTTCTCACGTTCGTGAGATTTTACGAAGAACTGTTCTATGTTCTCAACAGTCATTTCTTTGGATTTGATCTTCACAACTTCTGGATTTTTCATGAATGTCTCTGCAATTTTACGAATCGGGGCTGGCATAGTTGCTGAGAATAGCAACGTCTGACGCTCAGCCGGTACGCTTGCAAGAATTGTATTGATATCTTCGATGAATCCCATGTTCAACATTTCGTCTGCCTCGTCCAAAACAAGTGTTTGAACGTGATCAAGCTTCAATGTTTTACGGTTGATATGGTCCAAAATACGTCCTGGTGTACCAACTACGATATTTGGATTATTACGAAGTGCACGGATTTGACGTCCGATTTCTTGACCGCCGTAAACGGAAAGTACTTTCGCGCGGCTACCGTAGCCTACTTTATAAATTTCTTCTGATACTTGGATTGCCAATTCGCGAGTTGGTGCGATGACCAATGCTTGAACTGCAGTGCTCTTTGGATCCAATTTTTCAATGATTGGAATACCGAATGCTGCCGTTTTACCAGTACCTGTTTGTGCTTGCCCGATTACGTCGCGGCCTTCCATACCAAAAGTGATTGTCCCCTCTTGGATTGGAGTCGCCTCTTCAAACCCCATACGTATTAAAGCCTTTTGTGTTGTTTCGTTAATATTCAATTCTGAAAACTTCGTCAAAATATTCAATCTCCTTTATTTCTCCATTTGACAATTGGTTACATCTGCAAATGAAAGCGCGGCAAATTCGAGCCATGTACTTTGAAAATTGGGAGCGTTTCCGATATATCCATCTCTGGTTTATAAGAAGAATCTTCTAGAAGGATTCTTGTGGTCGAGAGAAGTCATATCAATTACACTTATCGTAATTGCGTCCAGATTTTTATACAGCACAATGTAAAATCTGTGACATACAAGGAAAGCTCGGTCCTTGCCGAGCGGTGAAAACAGCAAGTCATTGCTAGTTTGCCTACTAATCACCGTTTTATTCAAAAAAAAGTACTCTCCGTAAAATAAAACGGAAGAGTGCCGTGTAAATGTATCCAATTCCTTTTATCATTCTACCATGGCTTACACAAGACTGCAACGAATCGGCTTAAGTTCCATTAATCAGTCTTCATCCATAAATTTCAGTACCTTCGCGAACCATACATGGCGATCTTCGCTATAACAAATATGATGTTTGCCATGTTCAGAAAAAATTAGATGTTTTTCTTTTGACCCAAGTTGTTCGTACAACATGTCTGCTGTGAATGCAGGAACGATGCCATCTTGCCTCCCCTGCACAATACAAACAGGCGTTTTGACCTGATGGTAGTACGGTCGTACTAAGCGAACGACGCGTAAAAACTCTAACGCCACGCGAACTGGTGTATGTGTCAGCTTATAGCTATACAAATGATAGAACGAGTTGGGGGGATACGCTTTACGCTGTAAGGACTTCATCATGATTCGTGCGTCCCCTAATAAAATACGCGGACTAATATATTTCGCTGCAGCACTTAATAAGATCAGCTTTTTAATCGGATAGCGCATTGCTAAGTACATGGCAATCAGGCCGCCCATAGAGAAACCGACTACTATGACGTCATCCACTTCTCTCTGTAGTCTTCTTAACTCTAATTCAGCGACCATCATCCATGACCTAGCCGAGCCCCATAGTACGCCTGGATCCATTTCATGTCCCGGTAACACAGGCGCTACCACTTTCCATTGAGTATGATTCTCTAGAAATCGTTTAAACGGAGCGATTTCAAAAGGACCACCCGTAAACCCGTGAATAATGAGGACGCCTGTCGTCACAATTCGCCCTCAGTAAGCAACTCTATAATCCGTTCCAGCTTCATTCCCCTAGACCCTTTGAAAAGCACCACTGTCTGATCCGTTAATTTTGGGCGTAACGCATCTGCAAGCAACTCGGTATCATTCGCTGTCCACATGATATCTATCGGATGATTTTTCAACTGATCCGACAACCACTTCATACGGGGACCAAATAACGCGATGCCTTTTACGTCCATTTTTTTCAGTTCGTCCGCCAACTCTTCGTGGTAGCGCTGTTCATCGGTGCCAAGCTCGAGCATATCACCTAGAACAAGCCATTTGTTTTCTTTAACGGATGTATCGGCGATAAAACGGAAGGCTGCACGCATAGAGGTAGGCGCTGCATTGTATGCATCATTAATAAGCAATGAACCGTTTTTTCCCGCAATAGGTTGCATACGCATATTCGTTAATGTTGTTTCACTTAATGACTTTTCGATTTGCTGTTTTGTCAGACCCAACTCTGTTGCGATTGCAATCGCGGCAAGTGCATTCTTCACCTGATGAGAACCGTAAACAGGAATTGTGAAATGAGCTTCGAGTTTACCAAATACAGTAAACGAGCTGCCTTTATCGGTAGATGTAATTTGCTGCGCAATCAGATCTGCTTGGTCGTAACCGAATGACACGCTACACAAATTGGTTTGTTGATTGACTAACCCTTGTAATAACGGTTCATCGCCGTCGTACAGCAACATACCGTCATTCGCCAGACCATCGATGATTTCAAACTTCGCCTTTGCAATCCCTTCACGGGAACCGAGATCTTGCATATGCGCCTCACCGATATTAGTTATGACTGCAAACTTTGGCTTAGCAAGCGTTGACAAGAAAGAGATTTCTCCAAAGCCGCTCATTCCCATTTCAAGGATCGCAACTTCCGTGTCGTCTTCAACAGCCAATAAAGTCAGTGGCAAGCCGAGTTCATTATTGAAGTTACCTTCTGTTTTTTTGACTTTGCGATAAGGTGATAGGACGCCTGCAATTAAATCTTTTGTCGATGTTTTACCATTCGACCCTGTGACTCCTATGACAGTACACGTCAATTCACTTCGGTAGCTACGGGCCATTTGCTGCAATGCAAGCTCCGAATCCTCGACAAATAATAGCGGGATATCGGCTGGTGGATTCGGTTCATCCTTCAGCCAAAGTGCTGCGATTGCACCTTGCTCAATTGCCCCTCTGACGTATTGATGGCCATTGACTTGTTCTCCTCTAAAAGGGATAAACAAGTCCCCCGCTTGCACATTCCGTGAATCGATGCAGACACCTGTCACTTGTTGCTTTGTGATATGCTGTCCTTCTGCTTGAAGCCATTGCTGGATCGTTGATAGATTTCGTTTCACGTTACTTCCTCCACTCAGTCCATTGTATAGTGTAGTTGCTGCTTTTCTGTATGTCGTTCTACTGCCAGTTCAATTAGCTGGTCGATTAATTCGGGGTAAGTTAGCCCAGACTTCTGCCACAGTAAAGGGAACATACTAGTTGGCGTGAAACCAGGTAATGTATTCACTTCATTGATCAATACTTCATCATCTGCTGTGACGAAAAAGTCGGCCCGTACGAGTCCTGAACAATCCAGAACTTTAAATGCACGGATTGCCATGTCTTTCATATGTTCTGCAACGGTATCCGGCACTTCAGCCGGAATGGATAACTCCGTGCTTTGATCTTTATATTTCGCTTCATAATCGTAAAAATCTGCAACTGGGCGAATTTCCCCTGCTACTGATACCTTAGGATGGTCGTTACCGAGAACCGCCATTTCAATTTCACGCGCTACAATTCCTTGTTCAACTATGATTTTGCGGTCAAACTTTAATGCCAAATTAACGGCTTTCTCGAGCGACTCACGGTCTTCCGCTTTACTAATACCGACACTTGATCCGAGATTAGCTGGTTTGACAAACATTGGATAAGACAATTCTTTTTCCGCCTGATCTAATAATTGCTCTGCGTACTCTTTCCACGTACTGCGAATAAAGTGGACGTATGCAACTTGCGCTAACCCTGCTTGAGCGAATAATTGCTTCATCACAACTTTATCCATCCCTGCTGAAGAAGCAAGAACTCCGTTACCTGCGTATGGAATATTCAACACTTCAAATAGTCCTTGTACCGTTCCGTCTTCTCCGTTCGTTCCATGCAGTAGCGGCAAAATGACGTCGGGCGTATCTCCTTGTAAAAAGCCCTCAATATGATCGGGCTTTGGTTGTTCACTTTTCAGACGTAATGCCTCTATATTTGAAACAGGTCCCGTTAACGGATCACCTTTCAACCATTCACCTTGCATAGTTATATAGATTGGTAAGACTTCATATTTATCTAAATCTAGCGCTTCTGTTACTGCGCGCGCTGTTGAAAGTGACACTTCATGCTCTGCGGATTTCCCGCCGTATACTAAACCTAATCGTCTTTTCATGTAATCTCCTCGCATTCCGTAGTATTCATTCATACAGTTTACCATGAACAAAGCCAATTCATGAATGAAAAACCAACGTTCTACATTCTTTTTACTTCATATAGAAACTAAACATTTCATAACTCGTCTAGTAATGGGTGTACTTCTTAAAAAGTTTTGCGATATAATAGGTGATTATAGTAAGAGAATACTAGCTTAAGAAAAGGTGAGTTCATAATTGAAACAAACAAACAGGCTAGGTGAACGATTCGACTGGACACTTGCCTTTATCATTTTGCTTTTCGCGATTGTCAGTTTTTTCGTCATTGGATCTGCTCAAACCTCTGAGCAATATACACAGAACTTTGTTTTAAAACAAGTGAAATGGTATTTACTCGGTTCTCTCATCGTAGCAATGGTCATGTATTTTGAACCCGATCAGTATAAAAAGTTCGCTTGGTATTTTTATGGATTTGGTATTTTCTTGTTGGTCTTTCTCATGTTGGCACCTGGAGGACCCGGTCAAATCGCAGAAATGCGTTACAGCGCAAAGCGATGGCTGCATTTACCTGTCATCGGAACGATTCAACCCGCCGAGTTCATTAAGACATTTTTTATTATCGGTCTCGCCAAGTTGGTTAGCACGCATAATGAGCGCTCGTTAAACAGGACGTATACGACAGATCTACTGTTGCTTGGTAAAATCGCATTGATGCTTGTCGTCCCACTGTTCCTCATTATGAAACAGCCCGACCTTGGAACTTCCCTAGTATTCGTTTCAATTACTGCAGCCGTCGTCATCGTTTCAGGTATTTCATGGAAAATACTCGTGCCTGTCTTTTCACTCGGTGCCGCTGCCGCAGGAGGTATTCTGTGGATGTCATTGTTTGCACAGGATTTACTCGATAAATTCGGATTCTCACCTTATCAGTTCAAACGTGTTTATTCTTGGCTTGATCCGTACTCTTATCCAACAGACGAAGGGTATAACTTGATAACCGCCATGACCGCAATCGGATCAGGGCAACTTACCGGTAAAGGTTTTCTAGAGCGCGTTGTATATATCCCAGAGAATCACACGGACTTTATCTTCAGTGTAATAGGAGAAGAGTATGGCTTTATCGGTGCTTGTTTAGTTATCACACTGTATTTCATTTTGATTTATCATTTGACGAAAGTTGCTCTCTCTTTGCATGACCCGTTCAGCGTATACATTTGTACGGGCGTCATTGCGATGATTGCGTTCCATGTATTTGAAAATATCGGGATGAATATTCAGCTGTTGCCTATTACAGGTATCCCTCTTCCATTCATCAGTTATGGAGGAAGTTCTTTATTCAGTAATATGCTAGCGATCGGCCTAATTTTCAGTATGAAGTTCCATCAGAGAACGTATTTATTCGATGCAGACGACAATGGCTAACTACAAACGAATACCGACTCCCTTTCAGAGTTCTCACAAATTGTGTAGAATGTATAGGAAAGGGAGGTTTTTTTATGTCAACTTTACCAAATTGTCCAAAATGCCATTCCGAATATACATATGAGGATGGGAATCTTCTCGTTTGTCCCGAGTGCGCATACGAGTGGTTGCCAGGATCGACGGAAGAATCTGATCAAACAAGTATGCCCGCGATCAAAGACGCAAATGGCAATGTGTTGCAGGATGGGGATTCTGTAACAGTCATTAAAGATTTGAAAGTAAAAGGTAGTTCAAACGCATTGAAAATGGGGACAAAAGTGAAAAGCATTCGCTTAGTCGACGGTGACCATAACATCGATTGTAAGATTGATGGGTTTGGTGCTATGCAACTAAAATCGGAATTTGTTAAGAAAATTTAAAGCATAAACTAACGCGAAAAGCTCATCCTCGAATATATTCGGGGATGAGCTTTTCGTATACTCTCTTAATTAATTAGCTTGAACGGGTGGTGCTTGTACGGCAGGCGTCAATGCTTGCAACATATCACTTCTGGATTTTGTGAGTTTTGCGGAAACACCAAGCTTTGCCAAGTTGGAAATAATCTTCTTGAAATCCATTTCTTTAGCCACTTCTTCCACCTCAACCTTCCTAGTTAGTTATATAGACGTATGATCACTCGTGAAGTTCTAGATTTTTTAAATTTTCTTATGTTCTTTATTATACCACTTTAATTACCTTTTAAATCTTTCATTTATGTTAAATTTTCATCTTTTACGCAAGTTTAAAGCCTGAATAAGTAAAAACGGATGTTTTGACATACCCCCTATGCGTATATTAAAGTGAATATATAGGAAAGGTGGCAGATCACGAATGACGTTACTACCTGAAGATCATTCTCTAGAAGTGGAAACTTCTTGCCGTAAGAGTCATCATTCGGACGAAATTAAGACGAACTTGACTCATCGTCTAAACCGGATCGAAGGTCAGATACGAGGTATAAAAGGTATGGTAGAGCGCGATGTTTATTGTGATGATATCATCACTCAACTTTCCGCTACACAATCCGCCTTAAATAGTGTCGCGAATGTTTTATTAGATGGTCACTTAAAAGGCTGTGTAAAAAACAGGTTAGCTGAAGGTGACGAAGAAGTGTTAGATGAACTGGCTAAAACTATAGCTAAATTAATTAGAAAATAGGAGGAATTATAAATGACTACAACGATATTGAACGTAAAAGGTATGACATGTAATCACTGCGTACAAGCAGTAGAGGGAGCATTAACGGAATTATCGGGAGTGGAGCGTGCTTTGGTTGATTTGAAAGCGAATAGCGTAGCCGTGGAGTATGACGAATCTGTTGTAACCGTGGGCCAAATGACGGAAGCCATTGAAGATCAAGGATATGACGTCGAAGCGTAACAAGAAAGGTGACCTGCATCATGAATGAGCAAAAGAGGGAAATTGCTATTACAGGCATGACCTGTGCTGCTTGTGCTAACCGCATCGAAAAAGGTTTGCAACGATTGGAAGGTGTATCGACAGCTAACGTCAATTTTGCTACGGAAAAAGCAGCCGTAACATTTGATTCTAACCAAATCGGATTAACTGAAGTGGAAGAACGAATTCGCAAGTTAGGTTACGACGTGTTAATGGAAGAAGCGAACCTCAATATTAGCGGTATGACATGTGCTGCTTGTTCTGCACGAATTGAGAAAGTGTTGTCGCGTATGCCCGGTATTCAGTCCGCCACTGTCAACTTAGCACTTGAAACAGCTCACGTAAGCTATGATCCTGCCGTTTTAGAACTGACAGAAATTTTACAGAAGATCAAAAAAGTTGGTTATGAGGCAGCACCTCGTACAGAGGAATCGGATAGTCAAACTGATCATCGGCAGAAAGATATTGATGATAAGACGCGCAAGCTGGTTATATCATCTATTCTTTCACTGCCGCTCTTGTGGACTATGTTTGCACATTTTTCCTTCACTTCTTGGATGTATGTGCCTGAAATCTTTATGAATCCATATTTCCAATGGGTCTTAGCAACACCTGTACAGTTTTGGATTGGCGCTACGTTCTATAAAGGCGCGTATGCAGCACTCCGTAACGGCAGTGCCAATATGGATGTACTGGTTGTACTCGGTACGTCTGCCGCATATTTCTATTCCGTTTACCTTGTGTTGACGGGGTATGCATTGGATCATGGCTTATACTTCGAAACGAGCGCAGTGTTGATTACGTTAATTTTATTAGGTAAATTATTCGAGGCACGCGCAAAAGGTCGGTCGTCAGATGCAATCAAAAATCTTATGAAGCTGCAACCGCAAGTGGCTATTTTAGAGCGCAACGGAGAAACTGTGGAAATCTCCATCCACGAAGTAACGCACGGAGACATTCTAGTCATTCGACCAGGAGCTTCCATTCCCGTAGACGGACTGGTGATATCTGGATCTTCGGCGGTAGATGAGTCGATGCTAACGGGCGAAAGTTTGCCTGTAGATAAACGCCAAGGTAATGAAGTGTTTGCAGCTACCGTGAACGCTAATGGTTCATTACGGATAAAAGCATCGAATGTCGGTAAAGACACGATGCTCTCCAATATTATCCGCGTCGTAGAGGAAGCCCAAGGTTCAAAGGCTCCAATCCAGAGACTAGCTGACCGGATCTCGGGTGTGTTCGTACCTATCGTCGTCGGCATTGCGGTCATTACGTTCCTCATATGGTATTTCGTAGTCGCACCCGGTAATTTTGAAGCTTCTCTCACAAGCATGATTGCAGTTTTAGTTATCGCATGTCCATGTGCACTTGGTCTTGCTACCCCTACTTCTATCATGGCGGGTTCAGGACGAGCAGCGGAGGAAGGCGTGTTGTTTAAAACCGCTGAAGCAATGGAACAAACCCGTTCGATTGATACCATTGTGTTTGATAAAACAGGGACCATTACAAAAGGCCATCCAGAATTAACGGATTTCCATGTTCGCAATGAAGAACAGCGTATGTCTCTACTTTCACTTGCTGCGGCGGCTGAAAGTGACTCTGAGCATCCAGTTGCAAAAGCCATTACATCTTATGGATTGCAGCATTTCTCTACCCTGCCTACCGTGGAGTCATTCGAAGCGATTCCCGGTTACGGAATTCACACTGTAATTGATGGACAAAACATTTTGCTGGGAACTAGAAATCTACTTTCTAGCCATGACGTGAACTTTGATTCTACGATTGCCTCTGTAGAACAAATGGAGGGCGACGGCAAGACCGTTATGTTCATGGCGGTAGATGGTATACACGAAGCAATCATTGCAGTCGCAGATACAATTAAAGATACATCGAAGCAAGCAATTTCCGAGCTTCGTGCGATGGATCTTGACGTCATCATGTTAACAGGAGACCAACAGATGACAGCGCAAGCGATTGCACATACCGCAGGCATCGATCGCGTCATTGCAGGCGTATTGCCAGACCGTAAAGCAGAGGTCATCCGCTCCTTACAAGCTGAGGGTAAGCGCGTAGCTATGGTCGGTGACGGCATTAACGATGCTCCTGCTCTTGCGGTAGCTGATATCGGTATGGCTATGGGGACTGGTACAGCGGTCGCGATGGAAGCGGCCGACGTGACACTTATGCATGGCGATTTGTTACGTGTAGTTGACACACTGAAGATGAGTGAGTTGACGGTTCGGAATATAAAGCAGAACTTGTTCTGGGCGTTGGCGTATAACTCAATTGGTATTCCGATTGCGGCAATTGGTTTGTTGGCCCCGTGGCTAGCAGGCGCTGCAATGGCGTTTAGTTCGGTATCTGTTGTGTTGAACGCTTTACGTTTGCAACGTGTGAAGCTACATTAAGAAAAGTAAAGAGCTGTCCTGGGAGTTGTAAATGACTTCTTGGGACAGTTTTTTTCTGTCTTTGCGGCAGGAACGTTAAGGATTAAATTGAAAGGTGCGCGAAGGTGTTCAATTAAGGATTTCCGTTTCGGGGGTCACCTCATTTCCTCCCAAAGATCCGTGGTGAGCCAACCAGCCCCAAACTTCGTTGGTTGCCTCATTTGTCGAATTGATCATTGACTCCTGTACTCCAATCCCGTGCGTATAACAATGACCCCTAACGGAAATGCAATTCCCCGTGGATACTAACTGCTTATTCCCCGCTGAGACTTGAATGCATACCTTATTCATCGTACGATGAGAAAGAGACTATTCATTCAGAAAGCAGGTTACATATGAAGAAAACGATCTTATTATTGATGTCTGTTCAGTTCTTCGTTTATCTTGGATTCGGCATCATCATCCCCATTTTACCCGAAGTCATCCTAGCCGAAAACTTTTCGGAAGTACATGTCGGTGGCTTGTTGACGATTTATGCCTTGTCTTCATTTTTCACTGCACCATTATGGGGTGCTCTTTCAGACCGCACTGGCAGAAAAAAGCTAATTATGATCGGGCTGCTCGGCTTCAGTGCCAGCTTCTTTTTATTTGCGTCATTCATGCACCATATTGTACTGCTGTATGTTTCACGCGTAGTAGGTGGTATTTTCTCAGGTGCGCTGTATACGGCCGTAACTGGATTTGTCGCTGATATCACGACAGAAGAAAGTCGCAATAAGTATATGGGTTTGCTTGGTATGTCAATTGGTCTCGGTTTCATTTTCGGCCCAGCCATTGGGGGTATTCTGGGCGATGTCCATTTACAATTGCCATTCATCGCTTCTGGAACTTTAACATTATTATTAACAATGTACGCTATGATTGTTTTAAAAGAGCCTGATCGTCATAGCGAAGGAAATAAACGAACGATTATTCCGAAAGGCGCCTCTACATTATGGTCGTATCGTATCCGTTATCTATTTATCACTTCATTCATCATCACATTTTTACTTGCCGGCGTGGAAGCAACATTCCAACTTTTCCAGATTGATAAAATACAAATTACACCATTGCAACTTGGCTATTTGTTTATGGCTAGTGGTCTCGTAGATGCAGCTATTCAAGGCGGTGTAGTACGACGTGTGAAAAACGGAGCGGAAACTTCGTGGATTATTGTCGCGCAGGTCGTTACAGCAATTGGTCTCGTACTCATTCCTTTTTCTACAAGCTTGCTATGGGCAGGTTTTGCAATGAGCGTATTCACGGCTGGTAACGCACTTGTTCGGACAGTACTCGTCTCTCTCACCACTAAAGAATCAGGTGGTATGTATGGCACCGCAGCCGGTCTCTCCTACTCGATGGATAATATGGGGCGTATCATTGGACCGTTGTTATTTACTTGGGTATTCACAATGCAGGCAGGTACTATGTATTTCATTTCTGCCATCATAGCGCTACTATCCATAGGACTCGTTTTTATATTCCGGAAATCCACTCGGTCCTTGCGATACACAGCAGAACCATTTGCCTGAAATAAAGCAGAAGAAAATTCACCTTCTTCTATAAATAGGTTATTTATTCGCAACTTCGCTATACTAAGGGAATAGTATATACCCTACGGGAGGAAGCATATGACGCAAGTAATTAGTTTGATTATCACAAGCACGTTGATTATTAATATATTTCTCGCGATTGCTTTGATATTTTTAGAGCGTCGAGATCCTACAAGTACTTGGGCGTGGCTGCTTGTGCTATTTTTTATCCCTATTTTAGGTTTCATTATCTATCTATTACTCGGTCGGCAATTACGTGAAAAACATTTATTCCGTTGGGAAGGCAGGAATAAGATTGGTATTGAAAAGCTGATTAGTTATCAGCTCGAGGCCATAGAAAACGAGACATTCGAGTTTCTAAAAAAGGATACAGAAGAATATGATGATATGATTTATTTGCATTTACGCAATAATCATTCCGTACTGACACAGGATAATGATGTGCAAGTATATACGGATGGTCGCGATAAATTTGACGCATTGCTTGAAGACCTAGAACACGCCCGTGATCATATCCATATTCAGTATTATATTTTCCGACTAGACGGTATAGGAAAGCAGATTGAAGAGATTCTTATCAATAAAGCTAAATCAGGTGTGAAAGTACGGATGCTGTTTGATGATATTGGTTCACGTGGTTTACACGTCAAGAACTTTCAGGAATTGATTGATAGCGGTGGTGAAGTAGCCGCGTTCTTCCCCGCCTTGCTGCCATTGATCAATCCTCGTTTAAATTACCGAAATCATCGAAAGATTGTCATTATAGACGGAAGGATTGGCTATATCGGAGGATTTAACGTTGGGGATGAATATTTGGGACTCATCAAAAGGTTCGGTTACTGGCGCGATACACACCTTCGAATCGAGGGAAGTGCAGTTCATCCATTACAAACACGCTTTATACTCGATTGGAATCAAGCATCTCCTAAAACGAATATTCAATACGATGAACGATTCTTCCCAGCCATTCCTCGTAAAGGAGATGTCGGCTTGCAGATTGTATCTAGTGGACCTGATTCTGAGTGGGAAGATATAAAAGATGGCTACTTGAAAATGATATTTCTAGCAAAAGACTATATCTATATTCAGACGCCTTATTTTATTCCTGATACAAGTATGCTGGATGCACTTCGGATTGCCTGTCTTTCAGGGGTAGACGTACGAATAATGATTCCTAATAAGCCAGATCATATGTTCGTTTACTGGGCAACCTATTCAAATGTCGGCATTTTATTAAAGGCTGGTGCAAGAATATATATCTATGAAAATGGTTTCATCCATGCCAAGCAAATTGTAGTGGATGATCAAGTATCATCTGTTGGAACAGCGAATATAGACGTGCGTAGTTTCCGCTTGAATTTCGAAGTGAATGCTTTCATCTATGATCGACGAAAATCACATGAGTTGGCAGAAATTTTTGAGCAAGATATTCAAAACTCAACCGAGCTGACATTGGATGCTTATTTGGAGCGTGAACGTTTGATTAAAGTAAAGGAGTCTATCTCTCGTTTACTATCACCGATCTTATAAACAAAAATGGCCGACAGAAGATAGATCTTCTGTCGGCTGTTTTATCGTACACCTAAATATTCTTCTAACGTGATATTTTGTTTAAATATTTGTTCTGCCTTATCTTTCCCTACATAACGATAATGCCAAGATTCATGCATATACCCAGTTTTATCTTCTTTGCCTTCAGGATAGCGAAGGATAAAACCGTATTGATGGGCATTGGCAGCAAGCCACTTAGCTGCTTCAGTATCACCGAATGAATTCGATGCCCAATGTTTTTCATGATTCACTTCACCGATATCAAATGCAAGACCTGTCTGATGCTCTGAATAACCAGGACGCGCACTATACCGATCAGCCGCTTCTTGCCCGTCTCTTTCCACATATCGGTTATATAGGGTGACTTGATAGTCATATGAACGATACGTACTGAACGCCTGCAGATTAATGCCCGATGTAACAGCCGATGCTGCTAACTCATTGAATGCTTCTCGCGCTTCTTCGCTTTCTCCAGGGGCATAGTCCTCTGGTAAAGGATATTGTTTATTGGCAAGCACTACCCCTTTAATGCGCTTCGGTTCTTCAGGTAACTTTTGTCCTTTTATATAACCAACGGGATTAGAAGGTTGCACTGGATTTGACGGTACTGCTATCTCTTGAGACTTTTCGTCTTGTATTACCTCTTTCTCTTGTTCTTCTTCAATTACTGGTTTTTCTACCTCTCGAAGTAGTTCTTCACTTGGACTATCAGATGAAGAAGTGTTTTCTTCACTACGTTCCGCTGTATCCACACGATCTGAATCCGAAGGCTTTTCTATTTCTTCGAACTCAGCCGTCGATTCTGATTCATTGCGAATAGTATCAATCGCCTTTTGCATACTCCACCCGTTCATTCCAATCCATATCACACTACCTGCAAGGATCATAAAGAGCAGAGCGATACCTCCATCTATCCATCTACTTTTCCGTCTGCGCTTTCTGGCAAACGTTTCATCCTTTTTATTTCTCATGCTATACCCTGCTTTCTTTCTAACTCGCTTATAAAATTTCTACTCTCTTTTAGATACATTTTACGGTTTGTTTCAAACTACGTATTCTAGTGTATCACCATTTTTCTTTTCCGTCTGTTTATGCTAGTATTTACCTAACTTAAGATTCTGTCATTATTGTGAGGTCCTGCATTTGAATACTCAACGTTGGCTCTCAATGAGCTTTTTTGTATTTTTCTTTACATGGGGCATCTTCTTACCTTATTGGACAGGTTGGTTGACCTCGGCAAAAGGTCTATCCGTAACACAAGCTAGCGTCGTGATGGGCGTTGGTATGATCGCTAGGTCATTTTCAACCTTTTTTCTATTTCCCTACGCTACAAGAAATATGTCACTTCTACGCGTTATACGTTGGACTACTTTTTTATCCTTCATTCTCGCGCTTGCCTATCTTCCCGAAAGTTCTTTTGCGATCTTGCTTGGATTGACCGTTTTATTCAGTGCCATATATCCTCTTATCCTCCCAAGT
This sequence comes from Sporosarcina ureae, assembly GCF_002082015.1. GTDB lineage: Bacteria > Bacillota > Bacilli > Bacillales_A > Planococcaceae > Sporosarcina > Sporosarcina ureae_A. The sequence continues at coordinate 1,587,418 of NZ_CP015109.1, forward strand.
GCTGAAAGTGGTGCTTCGCTATTGATGCAACATGAGCGAATTCATTATGGTAAGAGTCGCTCATTCGGGTCAATCGGCTACACTGTCGCCTTACTATTGATCGGTACGGTAACGACAATCTGGAGTGAACAAGCGATTTTGTATATGATGATCATCAGCCTCGGTGTGGGGTTGATATTTTTCTTTCAATCCGCTCCAGCCGTGTTACAACAACACCCCATTAGAGGTTCGGCGGCGCCAGGAGGTCAATTGCGGGCTTTGTTTGCGAATAAGACTTTTGTCGTCGTGCTATGTATTGCGACATTACTGCAAGGTTCACATGCTTCTTATTATAATTATGGCTTTATATTTTTGGGTGAGATGGGAATCAACGGTTTTTATATCGGGTTGATCCTCAATATCGCCGTGCTATTTGAGATCATATTTTTCACGCAGGCAGATCGGTTGCTTTCAGGAGCTAAAACGTCAACTATATTCATCGTGGCGGCAATTGGTTCTACCATTCGTTGGATTTCCATCTTCCTCTTCCCTGTTACTAGTGTATTTATAGCAACACAGACACTCCACTCAGTGTCTTTTGGTATGGCACATTTTGCATTCATTCAATACATATCAAAAAGTGTACCACATCATCTCATTGCTTCTGCGCAAGGTGTTTACGCAGCAGTGGCGTTGAGTCTGAGCATCGCAATTCTGACATTCCCTGCTGGATATTTATATGACCAGTCTCCGCGCTTTGCATTCTTGAGCATGGCGGTTTGTTCCGTTAGCGCACTAATTTTACTTCTTCGGATAAAGCAGCGTATTTTTCATGAGATTGAATAAAAGGGAAGGCCGCTAATTCAATAGCGACCTTCCCTTTTGCTAAAACAGCAAGACATACACTAATGCTCCAAGTGAACCTACTCCGAAAAATAAAGCCATCCAAAGCATCCATTTCGCTTCGCGCAGCAAACCTTGGTTTCTATACATAATGGTTCGTGCGGCATTAGTAAAGGTAAACATAATCAGCATGAACAGAATGGCGAATTCTAAATTCAACTTGATGATAAAATACAACGCTGCGGCTGCAGAAGCTGTAATTGCCAAGCCCATGATCCATTTCAATTTCATGCGACTCTTCCTCTCCCTTGTCGGCAACAAAAAAAGCTGGTATGCACCAGCTTTCTCAGTACCTTACTTTTCTTCCGCGACTGGTGGTTCAACATGTTTAAAGTAAAATTTACGTCCAAGATACGTTTGGAAGATTAACAGTAAACCTCCGACTGCCCAATATAGTGGCAAAGCAGCCATTACAGTATACGAAATGAACATAATCATAATAGGTGACATGTAAATGAATAACTTCATTTGTTTCTGTTGCTGTTCAGGCATTGTCCACAATGATACGCGTGCTTGGACAAAGTAGACAGCTCCAGCTACTAACATCATAATTAAATCCGGTTCACCAAGTTTAAACCATAAGAATTCATGATTTTTCACTTCAGGTGGTGCATAAAGGATAGCAAAGTACAAGCCCATAATGATTGGCATTTGAATCACAAGTGGTAAACAACCCATATTTAACGGATTGACACCATGCTTAGAATACAGTCCCATCATTTCCTGCTGTAACTTCATTTGCTCTTCTTTATCCTGAGATTCCTTCGATGCTTTCATACGTTTTTGGATATCTTCCATTTCTGGTCGTAGTGCATCCATCTTTACCTTCATCTCTTGTTGAGATTTATAGTTTTTTAACATCAACGGCATCAAGACGATACGAATCGCTACAGTGATCAGTACGATCGCAAAACCATAATTACCATTGAAAGCTTCTCCTAGATAATGAAGTAGCCAATCCATCGGTCTTACAAAGGTACTGTAGAAAATACCTGTTTTGTTTTCCACACCAGAACAACCGCTCAAAAACACAGCAGTAATTGCCAATAAACTTACGAGCCCTATTCTTTTCTTCAATGGTTTCACCTACGCTATCTCAAACTAAAGAAAAGTATACAGCAATTAGCGAGAAAATTACAGTGAATCACCTTTTTTCATAGTAAAACGAAAGTAATTTCCATCCATGACTTTTCGAAAGCGTCGAGGTGTTAAGCCTGTATACTTTTTAAACACACGTGTGAAGTAGCTTTGGTTACAGAAATGAAAGTTCTCTGCAATTTCTGCGATCTTTAAATTAGAAAAACGTAAATAAAACTGTATCTCTTCTATTTTTCGGATAGTAATATATTCTACTAATGTTACCGATGTATGTTCTCGGAATATGCGAGAAAGGTGGCTAGTACTTACATTAAACTGTTTGGCAATTTCCTCGACGATTAATGGCTTCTCAACGTTTTCATTTATGTACTGAATCACTTCATTGACCGTTTTATGCGAAAGAGAAGGTTTTATTTTTTCCTTGAGGATATAACAGTAGAACTCGACTAACTCATCTCCGATTTCCCTAACGTTTTCTGTATGTAAATTGTTATTGATCATTTCTATACAGGCTAAATTGAATATAAGGGCATTTTCTTCAGCGAAAATAGATTCTTTCTGTAATCGCCTTGTCATGATAGAAGATAGGATAATGAAATAATATTTTATGACTTCAAATGAGTATTTAGGTTTATACTCATACAAAATTTCTTGAATTTCCTTAAGTGTAGAGCGTGCCTTACCTAGCTCCAAATTAAAGATCTGTGTTAGGAATTGTTGTTCTAGGTAAAAAAATAACTTCGCTCGCTCCGTATTTCCCTCTTTTTCCATAACATGAATTAAATCTAAACTAGAGGCCTCTGTTTTCTTGCCAGTCATGAATATCCCCCCACTCATTCTATATATATTTATGACTACGCAAGACGTATTACTATATGTATATTATTTTACCTGATTCCCTGGGATTATCTACCCTTTATATATTTAACGCTATATATATACTAAAGCGCCCCTTAAAAAGAGGCGCTTTTAGTGTTTTAATATGGTTAGATTTAGTTCGATTTATTGTCTTTTTCCGCTTCCTTAGTTGTTTCGTCCTTATTATATAATGGTTTATTGTCACTCTTATCTTCATTTTTCTTATAAAGACCATCTTTTTCTGCTGCCTTTTTATCTGGATCCTGTACTTCTTGGTTGTAATAATGAACACTTGTCTGTGCTCCTTCGGATACCATATTGTTATCTCGTAAATCGGTTGGATCTGAATGTCCTACTTTTTCAGTTGCTTGATCAACCAATTTATTGTTATTAACAAATGTGTCTACCTTTTCCTTCAACACACCCACTGTCTCCATTGCCTTATCACGGTTTTCTTTTTTACTAAAGAAAGCGTAAGCTCCTGCTGCAAGTGTTGCCAGTAATAATCCATTTGATTTTTTAGCCATATTTATCATCCTCCGTCGTAATGTAATTGTAGCGATTTTCTATCTACTGCTTAATATACCCAGTAGTCTTAGTTTCAAACGTTTTCAATTCAGTCAGTTACTTAACAAAAGTTCATTTAAGATATCCATCGTTATTTCCTGTTTTTGCTTAACGTATACTAGATTACTTTATCAGTTGCTTAAATAGTGGTTCTCGTTTTCGTCGCATAGTAGTTTTGCAAAGTGTAATTTGCTATACTGTGTAGAAAGAGAACTAGAGGTGAGATCACTATGATTCGTAAAATGACAGTAAAAGATATTCAAGACGTTCAAGAAATTGCCCTTACCGCTTGGCAGCATACATTTTCAAAACATATACCCGCAGACGTGATTGAGACATTTATCGAGCGGACCTATTCAGATCTGATGTTGAAGAAGCAATTAGAAAGAACAATGGTTTTACTTGCGTTAGATGAGCAAGAAAATCCTGTAGGATATCTAAGCTATACACCGATTGATGTAGATGGCGAGAGTGAGGTAACAGCACTTCATATACTTCCAACACATTTGAACTGCGGATACGAAGATGCGTTATTGAAAGAAGCATTAGCTACGTTGCAGAATGCCGTTAACGTGGATGTCTACGTCGACCAGAATGACATGACGCTTCAAGACTTCTATGCAAAACAAGGATTTAATTTCGTAGAGTCGTTCCCCGAATTATTTGAAGGCATTGCCGTAAATACTCTTCATTATACATTGCCTATTTCACAACCTGCACACACATGAAAGAAAGAGCGGGCATGGTACTTGCACCGTTGATCAAGTAGAGTATTTTGTGAAATGTAGGGTGAATACCGATCTACTAGCAAAGACCCTTTTCTTTAGGAAAAGGGTCTTTGCGTGTTTACAGCTATTTAGCTCATCCAATTGGACTGTGTTGAGACGTATTCATCAGGTGAAGGTCCGGGTGCCATTGGCGGCTTCTTTGTGAAGCAAAGGATGGCCGCAATGTAGAGTAAGATGGATGCCAAGGATAGGATTCCACCTAGCAGGCCGGCAACGATGAATACTGTACCGGCTGTTTTCGGACTCTTATTGTTCCAAACTTTTACTAGACCAATAATGTTCAAAACCAAACCTATGAAAGCTACAGCAACCAAGACCCAAATGATAGTTGAAAAAGAGCCCATGAACGACATGAACATGTCTATTTCTCCTGTGTTTAATACACCTTCACTTACAATGCCTTCACGGAATTCATCCATGAATGTCGGATCCGTGCTTGCCATATTCCAAATGAATGCTACGAGGGCGGAACCGATCACACCTAGCGCCAATAAAATGGCTGATATGATTCCGAGCACGCGCTCTGCTGTACGATTAATCATTCCACATCATCCTTTTCTGCTAGTTTGTATCTCTATTACTTATACGCTAGGAAATGAGAAAAGTTTCAAAGTGCGATGTGAAACATCCAGCACGTAGCCATTCCATCGTATATCTTATGCTTTTACGTCGTTATACTCATCACTTCGGTCGAACGCATTCACTACGTATGAACAGACCGCTTTCATCTTCAATCCTTTTTCACGCGCATTATTAGCCGCTTGATCAAGTAGTTTCTTTGCTACCCCTTGGCCACGTAATGAGTCATCTGTATAGGTATGTGTCATCGTCATAATCCCATTTTCTTCAGTCCACTCGATTTCCGCTTTTACATTACCCTCCACTATATACTGATACGCATACTTCGTTCCACCTTTCTCAACAAGCTCAAAATCCATTCCTTCGCGCTGTTCTGTCTCTTTGTTTTCACTCATGCATATCTCTCCTTTATAATTATTCTTCTACCCTATAGCGTACCACAATGATAACTTAACTAAACAAAGATTTAAAAGAATCTGCCATATTCCTGAAAAACTCTTTTACCTTTTCCCAGAAACTTGGATCTATATCGCCCAATTTATCTTTAATTTTCGATGCCATATCGGTTAGTTGTTCATTAAGCTTCGAGAAATCGATATCCAATTTCGAAATCCGATCCATTAAATCAATTAATAATTGACGATCTGCCTCGCTTAACTCGATATTGAATTTCTGCAATTGATCATGGACGATCTGTTCCACATCTTCCTTTGTTGCTGGCTTTTTCTCGGAAATCTGTTTTTTAATTTCCGTAAGTAATTCAGCTACTTCGTCTTGATCGACGCCTGCTTTTTCTGAGAGCTTCGTTGCCAGACTCAATTCATCATTCGCTACGTCTGTACGTTCAGTATCAAGGACCTCTCCAGACACTTCATACGCTTTGTAGATTCCAACGAGAGCTGAGTGACCTGTTACTTTTTTGGGTGCCGCCACTTCAACTACAGCATCTTCAATGCCTGCCGTCAGCATAGCAGTTGCATACATGTCCGCCGTTACTTGCGTGATATAATCCGGTGTCACAATATTGATGACGAGACCTTCGCCTTCTTCTTGTCTAGTGATTTTAGCAGAAGAATACATTCGGGCATTTCGGTCGCCACCAGGGATATATTTGATTAAATCATTGCCGTCTACTGATAGCTCTTCTACTTCGGCTTCCTCAGCCACTTTTAGACTTTCTTTCACACTCGCTTTTTCACTATCCGATAAATTTGAACCATATACTACAATTGGAACTCCAAGCTTTTCATTGATGACTTCATCTGCTGAGATTGAAGCGGGCGCTATAATTGCGACCATTATCATAAAAGCCAATAGAGAAGCTAATCCTCTTTTCATACAGTCATTCCTCCTTGTTCTATATGTATAGATACGTTGAGGATCGTGGAAAAGTTGCGTTTATTATTATATAAGAGTGGTCCAACCGTCTTGTTGTGTAATTCTTCGTTCTCTCATCAACGTGCCAAGTGCCCGTTTAAAGGCGCCCTTACTCATTTGGAACATTTCGTCGATTTCTTCAGGGGTGGATTTATCAGTAAACGGCATTTTACCGCCCGACTGTTCTAAATAGGCTAATATTTGCTCACCATCTGACTGTAAACGATCTTGCTTTCTTGGCAGTAATGAACCGTTCATCGTACCGTCATCATGAACTTCAATAATACGAACATCGACTTCTTCACCTAATCTAGGCTCTGCTTTACGCTCCGTTTCGTGGACGAAAATACGTTGGATGTCTTCAGTCAATAAGAATGTGCCTATTGGTAGCAAGCGGTACGCTCTGGCTTTGACATTTTGATTGTACATAGTTGCTTCTGCCAATGTATAGTGCTCCTGAATTCTTTCTTCTGTCACTAGACGTCCGAATAAGTTGCCCCCAGGATCTGAACGAAGTGTCATATACAGCTCATCACCTGGTTGTGGCCACAGTTCCTTCATTTGTGGGAAGTCCGCTCGATTGATCAGCACCTCAAAGGATGCACCGATATCTACATAGGCTCCCTCACTTCTATCCAAACGAATCACTTTTGCCCAGCCGAATGAATGAATGGTAACTGACGGAATCTGCGCAGTGCCTGTCAGTTCGCCCCTTCTATTGATATAAAGAAAAACTTCGATTGTCGATTGTTCCTCTGCATCCGGTGCTTCTGATTCATTCATATAGATTTCTTCTCCGGCTGCATCCAATACAAAGCGTGACCCTTCTTTGCGAAGAATTTTGAGTGTTGCGAGTGTACCTGGTTGTAGTAATGTCATATAAGATAATCCTCTCTAGATTGCTCTACTTTTTAACTTTTTCACAAAATCAGGATCAGACTCGAGTGTCTCCACCAGATCGGTAATACGATCCATCGCATTCCAACTAAGGTGATGTTCAATCCCTTCTACGTCTCCGTAGATATTTTCCTCTTCCACACCAATGATACGCAGAAATTGCTCTAGTAATTCATGGCGATGCACAAGTTTTTTACCAAAGCGCAAACCGCGGTCTGTCAATGCCAAACCCCGGTAGCGCTCATAGTGCACATAGCCTTCACGATCCAGACGTTGAGCCATTTTAGTTACAGATGAAGGAAGCACAGAAAGCGCCTCTGCCACGTCAGACACACGCGCTTCACCTCTTGCTTCTAGTTGCAAATAAATTTGTTCAATATAATCTTCCATACTCGGTGTAGCCAAACTATCGCCTCCTCATTTGACTGTCAACATCTACGAATAACTATTTTTAAAGTTTAAGATTTGAATGCAGGGGTAAATTACTTACATAACAAATAACAATGAAAAGGAGTTGATTTACTATGGGTCGTATATTATGGCTTGTTATTATAGTTCTAATAGCATTATGGGTAATTGGTTTAGTAGCAAATATTGGCGGTGGCTTAATCCACACACTTTTAGTAATTGCGGGCATTATCTTTGTCATTCAATTAATAACTGGAAGACGTTCGATATAGTGAAAGCTGTTTTACTATGCTCCTTCTACGATCAGGTAACGATTGCATACACACATGTGTTGCGCAAGCCTTGCCCATTCGCGGAAGGAGCATTTTTACGTAAAATTCCTTCTAGTTTAAAACCTGACCGTTTTGCAACTGCTCGACCTTTACTGTGGTTTTCGTCACAAACAAACTCCACCCGTGCAGCCGATAAATCTGTAAAGGCAAACTCTACAAGCTCTTTAATTGCTTCTGTCATATAACCTTCGCCTTCAAACTTCGTATCTAGCCAATACTCTACTTCAAATTTATGAATACTCCAATCGATACGATGGAAACCCGCGCTTCCTATAAATTCACCCGTTTCTCTTAAAAACAGATGAAAGTTCAAAGATTTTCTACCGATGAATTCCGAAACTGATTGACGTACATATTCTTCCGTCGATTCGATCGTCAATTCTTTCTGCGCCCATCCAGTCCACTTTCGCAACACAGGCATTGAATGTGATACCGCACCCCAAACATCCATCGAATCATGTAATTCTGGCGCTCGAATATGTAGCCGTTCAGATTGTAGCTCCTCTTTGAAACCGGGTATGCTTTTTACATATCGATCGCGATCTTCCCAGCGCACAGGCGTTGTCGTACCAGCTTCATAATCTTCTCTAGTCATCCCATATGTCACCGCGTCATAATACGTATTCTCTTTCGGAAGGAACCATGCTTGTCGCAAATGGGCTTCCTTCACAAAACCAGCTCGCTCGAATGCTTTACGCATTGCTGCATTATCGTGGCGTGTATGTCCTTCTATACGAATTTTATGTTCCGGTAATTCGAACACGTATTGCGTGAGTTTTTTTAGCGCTCGCGAACCATAACCGTATCCCCTGAAATCGTCCGCAATCCGCAAGTCGAATAATGGGACATCTTCTTGTAAGTCATAGACTTTTACAATCCCCACCTTTTCGTTTTCATTGTTCTCGATCCAGAACGTCTTGACATCATCAGATGCGTAGCCACCTTCTTCTATCGACTTTTCAAGTAACTCGCGGCCTGGCTGACTACTATCATGATAAGGCCATGAGTTTGTCGTCATAAACTGAATAAGCAAATCTTGTTCTTCTATCGTCCATTCTTGTAAGCGCATTAAAACTCCTCCATCATGCCTGCCTATATACAAGCGCTTCACGTAACATTACATCGTTTGCTGTGCTTCAATTGCATGTTCGTATGCAATCTTCACTAAGTCTGCAACATGTTCGTCTGCTAAAGAGTAGTATACCATCTTTCCGCGTCTTTCTGATTTAGCTAATGAATGATCCCGTAAGTAACGTAAATGGTGGGAAGCGGTAGCGGATGAAGATTGAATCACTGCCGCTACGTCACAGACGCACATTTCCGATTCCAATGTTAATGAATAAGCAATTCGCAAACGTGTTTCATCAGCCAACGCTTTAAATATTTGTACCATCTCCGTTACATCAGGCAGCTCTTTCCGTATTTTACGAACTACATTTTCATGCACTATTGTTACTTCACAAGCATCTTGATTTACCACTTTCTCACCCCATTCATTCAGCTATAGATTACGGCAATTATATAGATAGGAAGTTGAAAAATCAATTGACTCTTTGTTCATTTGAACAACTTCGCTACTTATCACCTGTCTGTTTGCCATGAATTTTTTCATATAATTCATCTTGCGTAGAAATATCGGCTAGCTTCACTTTCGACCGATAGGCAGCACGGATAATTACGTGCCCAGCAACCGGTGCCGTCAAAAAAACAAAGCCAATACCAAGAAGCAACCGTACACTGATAAATTTTTCGGAGAAGAGAAAATAGACGAACGCACCGGATAATGTCAATAATACTGCCAATGTCGAACTTTTCGTCGCAGCGTGTGACCGAGTGTAGACATCCGGTAAGCGGATCAATCCAAAGACACTCAACATACTGGCAATAGCGCCTGTCAAAATTAATAAAGCCCCTATAAATTCACCGATCTCGCTACCGTTCAACTATTTTCCCCCTCTCGATAAATTTGGAAAATGCGATCGTCCCAATAAAGGAAAGTATACCAAGAATTAAGATCGCTTCCAAAAATGCTTTTGTATTTAAAATCACCGACACGACGGCAATTGTAGCAATTAAGTTCACTCCGATGACATCGAGTGCCACCACACGATCTGGAAGTGAAGGACCTAAAATAATACGGATGACCGCCACCAAAATAGTCAATGCGAATAGTATGACCGATATTGTCAACATACCTGCTATCATCGTGTCACCTCCATAATCGCCTTCTCAAAATTTTTCAGTTGCTTAATCAATCCGTCGCGCGATTCCTCGACATCCATTGCGTGAATGTATAACTCATTACCCTCGGCAGATACTTCCATCACGACCGATCCCGGTGTTAAGGTAAGTAGCATAGACAGCATGGTCACTTCCACATCACTCGTCAAGATCGTCTTGTATTTAAAGATCCCTGGCCTGATACGTAGTGTAGGTCGCACGATTTGGGAGATGACCACAATGCTCGACTGCGTCAGTTCCCTGATAAAAATTAACAAGAGCTTGCAGGCAGCATATACTCTGCGTAAATAGAAATGCGTACCGAAAAAACGGCTCATGACAAATATGATGCCGAGTCCGACTAAAAATCCCATGAAAAATGTAGTGAATAACAGTTCATCTTCATCAATCAATGTCATCCATAAAAAGGCGATGAATAAATTCAGCAGAAGCTGTAACGGCATGTTGTCTCCCCCCTTCCTACTCTAAATCGTCACCCATCACGGCGCGTATATACTGCTTAGGGTCTGCTAATCCATCAGCTGCGTCTTGGATATAAGGTGACAGCAACTCTGCACCTATACCTAATCCAATTATGAGTACCGCAAGCAATACGAGTGGTAAACCGATTTTCTTTTGGAATGGTTTCTGGTCGTCTTCACTAATTATCGTTTCTCCCCAAAAACTATTGAGGAAAATTCGAAGAAGTGAATACAATACACCAATACCCGATAAAAATGACACCGCGAGTAACACGTAAGAACCTGTCTCAATTGCACCTAATCCTATATATATTTTTCCGATAAATCCGCTGAATGGCGGAATTCCAGCAATTGCAAGCATTGTCAAGAAAAATAACCAACCGACTAGCGGGTAGTTTCGAATTAAGCCACTGATTTCATTGAATTTCGAACGCCCCGTCAAATATACGACGGTTCCTGCCAATAAAAACAGCAGTGCCTTACTAATCATGTCATGGATTAAATAATAGCTCGCACCTTGGTATGCAGTATTCGTTGCGATGGCTAGACCTGTCAACACAAAACCAACAGAAATAATGACGTTGTAGGAGACAATCTGACGTATATCTGAATAGGCTATGGCTCCGAGACAACCGGCAACCATTGTAACAATAGCTAGCACACCGATGATTTTATAAATGACTGGATCATGTATAAATATTAATGTGAACATACGATACAGCGCATAAATTCCGACTTTCGTCAGTAACGCACCGAACAGTGCAGCGACCGCAGTAGGTGGTGCTGAATAAGAACCTGGCAACCAGAAATAAAGTAGTAAGCCTGCCTTCAAACTAAAGACAATCAAGAAAATAATTGCGATCAACGTCAGTAGCGGTCCTTGTCCCGTTTCTGCTACACGTACAGCGATATGTGCCATGTTTAACGTACCTAGTACACCGTACAAATACGCGATGCCCAACAAAAAGAACCAAGAAGCTAACACATTGATCAATACATACGTCATACCTTCCTTTAACTGTGTTTTGCGCCCTCCAAGAGTCAGTAGCACATAGGAAGCTAGTAACATGACTTCAAAACAAACAAATAGGTTAAATAAATCACCAGTCAGAAATGAGCCATTGACTCCTGCCACCAAAAACAGGAAGAACGGATAGAAGAACATTGACTCTGTCTCAATCCCTGTCATAGCGAATGCATATAGTAAAATAATACTGGAAACAGCGCATGCACCCAGTACTAGTAACATCGCAAATGAATCGCCTACAAATAAAATACCGTGCGGTGGCAACCAATCCCCAAAGTCTAAACGCATGATGCCATTCAGATGTATGTGATGGAGACAATAAGCAGCTACAGCAGCGGAAGCCATCGTCGTCAGTAAACTAAGCATACGTTGTACGCGAATATAAGGACGTAAAAATACTAAAATCACACCTACCAAAACAGGCAGGATCATAGGCAACACCAATATATTATTCATCTTGTCGCCCTCGCAATCTAGGTCCACGGCCAGCCTCTTGATACACACGGTAAGATAATACGAGCAAAAATGCCGTCACTGCGAAGCTGATGACAATCGCCGTCAGAATAAGTGCTTGCGGCAGAGCGTCTGTATATTCCGCAGCCGTCTCTGTAAGCAAAGGCACATCGCCTTTTTTTAATCCGCCCATCGTCAATAATAATAAATGAATGGCATGCGACAGGATCGCTGTCCCTAAAATAATTCGCAACATCTCTTTTGATAAGAGTAAATAAACGCCAACTGCCACTAGCACACCAACCAGAAGGGTAATTAATGTCTCCATTACTCCACATCCTCACTGATTCCCAAAATAATGGTCACGACAACACCGAGGACAGTCAGTGCGACTCCCGCTTCAAAAATCGTCATCGTTCCAAGTTCCGTCTCACCAAAAACAGGTAAATCTACAAGCCATGTCGTTTGTGACAGGAAGGACTCACCAAACAATAACGACAACATTCCGGTACTAACCGCAAGCAACACGCCAAGTGCCGCCACTCGCTTAAAATCAAACGGTGTTCCCCGGTGAACCGTTTCTATGCCATAAACTAAATACAATAATACAAACGCAGAAGAAAGCACAAGCCCGCCAATGAAGCCGCCACCCGGATTATTATGCCCCGATATAAACAGCTCCACGCCAAACGTCAAGATGATGAAGAACACAATCCGCGTCACCGTCTGTAAGATCACATCATTTTTCTTCAGTGTGATCCACTCCCTTCTTGCGTCGAAGCTTGACCAATGAATAGACCCCAAGGCCTGCGATAAACAATACCAATACCTCAAGCATCGTATCGAATGCACGGAAGTCACCGAGTATCGTATTCACTACATTCAAACCCCCAGCAAGCCGTGATGCCGTTTCATAATAGATGGAAATAGACGGATACAATGAATGGCCTTGCACGAGCAAAGCGATAACGGTAACAGAAACACCCGAAGCCGCTGCAATCAGTCCATTTCGTACGCGCATGGAAATCGACTTATGTTCGTTTTTCCACTCTGGTAAATAATAGAAGCACAGTAAGAACAGCACCGTTGTAACCGTCTCGACAATTATTTGCGTCAAAGCCAAATCTGGCGCACGGAATACGACAAATAGAATAGCGATTGAATAGCCCAACACACCGTTAAGAATAATGGCAGTAATCCTGGATTTAGCAAATAAAATCGCTACGCTCGAACACATCATCACAAAAATAATAATGCTTTCATTGATCTCGATCACAGCATCATTTGAGAAGTCAAAGATGAATTGCTGGAAACCTAGCAAACCTATTCCGACAAGTCCGATGAATAACAGCATGATATATGCAATGTAATCTCGTACTGATCCAGTCATATATGTTTTCGTCACGATAGAAGCCACACGTTCTATTCGTTGTAACCATGCATTATATAAGCGATCAAGTGTCCATTGTAAAAAACCTACACTATAAATCCACTTCCAGTAACGTAATAATCCATATAACAAAACGCCCAGGATAATTACGCCGATCGTCATGAAGATTGGCATCTCCCAACCATGCCACACGTGTATTTCGGGTACTAGACCATGCATCCCTTCAAATTGTGGATATACTGCATTCATTGCTGGCCCTAAAATATACGTACCGAGCAAATTCGGGAAGATGAAAATAAGTACAACTAGACTGCCAAGTACCATAGGTGAAATCAACATTTGAATCGGCGCCTCACGGGCAGGTCGTTGTCCAGGAGCCGGTGCGTGTACTTTACCGAAAAACGTCTGAAACACGATGATCATACAATAAATAAATGTGAATACACTGCCGACCCACGCAATAATTGGAAACAATAGGACCAACGAATCCACTGATAATAGATTAGCTTCTTTTAATGATAGCATGGCTTCAAAAAATAATTCCTTACTTAAGAAGCCGTTGAATGGCGGTAGTCCTGCCATAGAAAAGCTGCCGATCAGCGCAATGGTAAACGTGATGGGCATGATTGTCGCCAAACCACCAAGCCGTTTAATATTACGTGTTCCTAGCTCATGATCTAAAATACCAACGACCATAAATAAAGAACCTTTAAAGGTAGAATGGTTAATCAAATGAAATAGTGCAGCGAATGTAGCAGCGGTGAATAACGCTATTTGCGTGCTCTCAGAAGAAGCAAATGCTAATGAACCGATACCAAGCAAGCTCATGATCATACCTAGCTGACTCACTGTGGAGAACGCAAGTAACGCTTTTAGATCCGTTTGCTTTACCGCATTGACAGATCCCCACAACATCGTCAATAGCCCTACACAAGATACGACATAAAACCATGTCGCATGGCCTGCGAAAATCGGGGTAAATCGCGCTACTAAATAAATACCCGCTTTAACCATCGTAGCGGAGTGTAAGTAGGCACTAACAGGCGTAGGAGCTTCCATCGCATCAGGTAGCCAAATATGGAATGGAAACTGTGCAGACTTAGTGAAAGCGCCAATCAACACAAGCAACATTGCAGGTATGAACAATGAATCTGCGGCAATCACTTCCCGCATAGAAATTAGTTCCTGTAAATTGAATGTTCCTGTTATTGTGTAAAGTATTAAAAATCCAGCTAGCATAAAAATACCACCTGTGACGGTAATCAACATCGATTTCTTCGCACCATACCTTGACTGTTTCCGGTGAGACCAGAAAGCAATAAGTAAGAAGGAAGAAATACTCGTCAATTCCCAGAAGACATACAGGACGATTAGGTTATCGGATAACACAACGCCCAGCATAGCCCCCATGAACAACAGTAAATATGTATAAAAGCGACCAATCGCTTCCCGTTCAGAAAGATAATAGATTGAATACAATACAACTAGACTACCGATGCCTGTGATCAGCAACGCAAAAATCATACTCAATCCATCTAAATGCGTGGAAAAATAGACATCAGCAGAAGGAATCCAAGAAAACGAATATAAATAAGACGCTCCATCCGAAAGTGAAGGAACGAGACGAATCAGTAAGATAAACAAGAACAGTGGAATGGTAATTACGAACCAACCGATCCGTCTTCCAGTCAAAACTTTGTGTATAAACGGAATCAGACACGCGGCGATAAATGGAATGAATATTGCTAGTAAGACAGTGATCAATCTAACACCTCCCAGAATGGATTGTTTATAAGTATCAATAGAATGCGCAGAGACTCTTGACTGCACACTGTACGTTATGCATAATGAGACTCTAAGCATAGAGTACAATCTCTACTCGAAAGTATACACTACTTTATCAAAAACCGCATAAAAAGCGCGGTCAGCATACTGTAAGGTCAGGTTCGTAAACCTATATACAGGATGGGGTTCTCTGTTGAAATTGCAACGGAAAGCATTTCTCTAAAGTTTGAACCCGTTAGTAATAATATATAGAATTCGAAGAGGTGATGAGTCAT
The DNA here is from genome assembly GCF_002082015.1 of Sporosarcina ureae. Classification (GTDB taxonomy): domain Bacteria; phylum Bacillota; class Bacilli; order Bacillales_A; family Planococcaceae; genus Sporosarcina; species Sporosarcina ureae_A. The sequence goes on from NZ_CP015109.1 coordinate 1,602,836, forward strand.
TATGGGCAAAATGAAAAGCCGTATGGACGAGGGAATTCTCGTTTGTGTGTATTACGGTCCAAATGGTGAACGTCTCATTAATAGAGGGTATAAAATTGCAACTATCATGGATTGTCCGCTCTATATTTTGACGGTTGATCCGGCTCCACTCGATGATTTCGACGTGGATAAGTCTGAGTATATTGACCGCTGGAAAGAGCTTGCAGATGAGTTAGAAGTGGAAGCGTTCATTATTCGTGACGATGAAAAGCGCCCTACCGCAAAAGTGATTAAAGAAGTGGCTCACCAATACGGTATTACACAAATCATCATCGGACAAACTGCGCAAAGCCGCTGGGAGGAAATTACAAAAGGCTCTTTCATGAACGTCTTGTTGAGAGAAATTCCATTTGTTGATTTCCATGTTATGTCAGTGGATCGGGCGATAAAGAGTGAGACAGAAGGATCGTTTGAAAAAGGCGTACGTGCGTATTTGATTCCGGATGGCGATACTTTCCGTATCAACTTCACACTTTCGAAGCATGCTCAATACGAGGGAATCTTCTTTAAAGAGATTGGGACCGACTTCAACAACGGGATTTTTAAATTTATGCAAAATAGTAAGATATGCCAGGTGCAAATAGAAGACGATCAGGTACTCGACTCAAGCAAGATTCAATGCAAGATAGGAAAATAACATCCTGAGAGATGTCCCGGAATGGGGCATCTCTTTTGCATCGATTTAAATTCAGGATCTAAGAGTTTATGAAAAATTAATGGTACGTACGGAGGGATTGGCACTTTGTAAGGGTCACTTCAAGGGCCCCTACAAAGTGCCAATTGCTTACTTCTACTCTTTCCACCAGCCTTTCCCCCAACTTTTCACGTCAAAAAGAGCTGTCTGCGAAGTCATTACATAATGACTTCGCAGACAGCTCCTGTCGCTACTGTTATTCCGAAAGTTCTTCTCCTACAATTTTCACTTCCATCTCCAGGTCAATTCCAAAATTCTTCTTCACTTCCGACTTGACCATCTCAATCGTCTGAATATAATCTGCTGCTGTCGCGTTGTTCTTATTGATGATGAAACCTGCATGTTTAGTAGACACTTCCGCTCCACCAAACCCTTTACCTTGCAAGCCGCTATCCTGGATCAACTTTCCAGCAAAGTAGCCCGGCGGACGTTTGAACACACTTCCTGCTGATGGGTATTCAAGTGGCTGTTTGGATTCACGTTGAAACGTTAAGTCAGCAACTGCCGCGTCAATATCACACTGTTCACCCTGAGTGAGCCAGAACTCTGCAGATAAAACGTAGTAGCCCTCTGTAGTAATGATACTTTTACGGTAACCTAGCTCCAACTCATCTTTTGAAAGCACGAAAATTTTTCCGGTAACATCCATGACAGTGGCATGATGAATAATATCTTTAATTTCTCCACCGTAAGCTCCTGCGTTCATTGCCATTGCGCCGCCAATTGAACCCGGTATTCCACAAGCAAACTCCAGTCCTGTTAAACAAGCCATTGTTGCTTCTTTGGACGCATCAATAATATTCGCGCCAGCTTCCGCTATCATTCTAGTACCATCAATCTTGATAGCATTGAAATTTGCCATATACAACACAATTCCTCGAACGCCACCGTCCCGAACGACCATATTGGAACCATTCCCCAGCAACAAAATAGGAATTTTATGATTATAAGCATAGCTAACGACTGCTTGCACTTCTTCTATTGTGCCAGGTGCCGCGACAACATCCGCTTTACCACCCAGACGTGTTTTCGTATATTTGTTTAGTGGCTCATCAAGTACTAACCAACCGCTTTTTATGTTCTTTTGAAGATCTTCAAACCATCGATGTTTTGACATCTACATCAAGTCCTTTCAGTATACGTGTCCCCTGTTTTACGGAAACAAACTTATCCATCTATTAGTATGCTTGCAATCAGTCCGTTTGACAAGGTTTTTCATTTTGACTTTCAACGTTTTTTCCTTTACAGTTTAGCTAACTAAATATCCATAAGGAGGAGTGAAAGTGAATACATGGAAAGTAGATCCTCAGGCGTCCACTGTCGGTTTTTCCGTTCCACATATGATGGTATCAACTGTCACGGGGACGTTTGAAAAATTTTCAGGAGAATTACAAGGAAACATAGCGGATCTGACGAAAGCTAAGATTGATTTTCGAGTAATCGTTTCTTCCATCCAGACGAAGAATAGAGACCGTGATCTACATCTATGCTCCGGGGACTTTTTTGATGCCGAAACTTTCCCCGAAATGGCATTCTCTTCTCGCGCAATTTATCACGATACAGATGGCAGATATCAAATGTTGGGAGACTTGACTGTTAAACAAACAACCAAAAGAGCAATATTTTACATCGCTCCTCAAGAAATAACCGTATTCGGTGCTACATATTTCGTTGAGGGTGAAATCAAACGAAAAGAATTTGGGTTAATGTGGAATCGTGCAATCGAAGCTGGTGGTGTGATGGTTGGAGAGATAATAGATATTAAGATGTCGGTTGTAATTTGCAAAGATGAAATATAACGGAAGCACCATGAATTGACGGTCTGTTTCAAGACAAATTAAAAAAGACTGAAGACGAAACTCTTCATTCTATAGAGTTTTCTTCAGTCCTATAAAGCGGTTCAATTTTATTGTCTTTTTATTACTTAGATATCACAAGCCCCATCGTCACACTGCCCACCATCATGTGTGCCAAGCACTCGCAACTTAGGCTTTGGCATTCCCTCTTCTTCAGCAATCTTTTCAAGTGCTTCAACAAACGCTTCCGTAGGCTGCGCTCCACTTATAGCATATTTGCGATTAATTACGAAGAATGGTACACCTTGAACACCAATCTCTTGCGCTTCTTCTATATCATTTTTTACTTCATCATCAAAATCATTACTATGAAGCATCTCTTTAGTTTTCTTTGCATCTAATCCAACTTCCGTTGCGATCGCTACGAGTACTTCCTCCGTATCGATACGCTCTCCCTCTACGAAGTAGCCATGCAGGAGACGCTCTGTTACTTCCTTCTCTACACCATGCTTCTCTGCTAATTTCGCTAGACGATGTGCATCAAGCGTATTAGACGTTTTCATTTTATCCACTTGATAGTGGAGACCAACAGTTTTTGCTTGCTCTCCTATATTATTCAACATATTTTTTGCTTCTTGTTTGCTGACATTATACTTTCCGGCTAACCCTTCCATTACTGATTGGTCTGAAGCTACTGGGGTATTCGGATCTAGCTGATACGCTTTGAATATAACCTCCGATTTCTCTTCAAGCCCTACTTGTTTCAAGGCATGCTCCAAACGTCTTTTTCCAATATAGCAAAACGGACAAACATAATCTGACCATACTTCAATTTTCATTTTTTGCCCCACCTTTCTATTCTCTATTTTAGATTCAAGGAAAGTTGGCAACAATGTTAATGCTTGGATTATATAATTTTACAGAATGAGGTGTTGGAATGAATGAATCTTTATGGCTTGCCACCGCTTATCCGAAGTCTACTTATCCAACAGTAGATGACGATGTAACTTGCGATGTGTTAATCATCGGAGGAGGGCTGAGCGGCATAGCAAATGCTTACTTTTTGTCTAAACAAGGAAAGGACGTTGTGTTGCTAGAGAAAAATAGTTTATTGCATGGAGCAACGGGAAATTCTACAGGTAAATTAACTGCCCAACATGACTTGGTATATGCGGACATGCTTGAACAATTTGGTGTGGAGAGCGCAAAACAATATTTCAATGTAAATGAACAAGCTGTTGACTTCGCGCGATCTATCGCTGAAGCGGATCAGCTGCAAACTGCACACTCCGCGCTATATTCTCAAACAGCCGAAGGTACAGAACGATTACTGGCGGAGAAAAAGGCATATGAATCAATCGGCATTCCATTTACTCTTGCAGGAAACGCATCCTACCTACCTTTTGAAACGGACCATACTTTACTAATTGAAGACGAAGCACAAATTCACCCAGTGCGTTTTGGACAACAATTAGCACAGCTTGCTGTGAAACAAGGTGCGCGTATTTTTGAACATGCACAAGTAGCCGCTCTAGATACCGATCGTCATTTTATTAAACTCTCTTCATCTAAGGTAGTCAATTATCGACAACTTATTATTTGCTCACATTACCCGATCGAAGCTTTAGTTGGCATGCAAATTCTTAAGCTGGACGTCGGACGCTCGTACATTGCTGCAGCAAAAACGGAGACTACTTTTGACCATCAGTATATTTCAGTGGATGAGCCCAAACGCTCGATACGGACAGCGACAATCGATGACCAGTCTTACTTGTTGCTATGCGCTCAATCTCACCCTGCCGGTTCAGAAAAAGAAACACAACTACATTACGACAGCTTAACAGAGGATATGAAGACAACATTGGGGCATCCTGATGTGATATACAAATGGTCGGCGCAGGATCCGTCAACACCTGACTTAGTACCTTATGCAGGAGCTATCTCAAACTCTATGCCCGATGTCTACATTAGTACAGGCTATCGAAAATGGGGGCTATCTAATTCCTTAGCTTGTGCAGAAATCATTTCGGATGCGATTGTGGGGCGATCAAATGCTGCAAGCGAATTATTTTCTCCTAGCAGAACAGATTTCGGCTCTTTGTCTAGCCGCGCTTTATTATTGGCGGGCCGTACCGTCAAGGAGTTTGCTGGTGGACATATCGCTCGGACTGATTCCCCGATCTGCACTCATATGGGTTGCCGTACACGTTGGAATAAAGGAGATCAAACATGGGACTGTCCATGTCACGGGTCACGTTTTCGTGCGGACGGAACCGTGTTAGAAGGTCCAGCCACACAGCCACTTGATTTAGGTTAAAAAAACTGTCATAGAATATCGGGCTACCGATTCCATGACAGTCTGGTGATTATGAAAGTGCTTCAGTCAATACAGGCACAATTTGCTTCTTACGCGAAACGATACCTTTTAACAATGCCGCATTATTAGTGAACGCTACATTAAATGCAGATCCTGCACGTTCAGCTTCTTTTCCTAATGCAATGATGACGGAATCGCTATTGATGATATCCGTTACAACGAATAGGAATAAGTCTAGCTCTTTTTGCTTGATTACTTCATTTAATTCCGCTTCCAGTTCATCTTGTCGACCAAGAATATCTTGTAAGTCTACTGCATTGACTTGTGCAATTTCCATTTTCACATCGCCGAAAATAAATTCTTTCGAATCCAGATTAGCTAAATCCTTTACAGGTACCGAACTTAAGTCTGCTCCAGCTTTCAACATGTTCAAACCGTAGACAGCAGCATCGACTTCTGCAATTGCAGCTAGCTCTTCAGCTGCTGCCTGGTCTTGATCTGTAAACGTTGGCGATTTGAATAATAATGAATCCGATACGATTGCAGATAGCATTAAACCTGCAATGTTCTTTGGAATTTCAACGCCATGCTCCTTGAATAATTTGTTCAAAATCGTTGCCGTACATCCAACTGGCTCCGCACGGTAATACAATGGATCGTTTGTTTGGAAGTTCGCGATACGGTGGTGATCAATCACTTCCAACACTTGTACATCCTCCAAGTCATCTACACTTTGTTGTCTCTCATTATGATCGACTAGGATGACTTGAGATGTTTCAGGTGCTGCTTTTTCAATGAAGCGTGGTGCTTCAAAACCGAAAGTTTCTAGCGCATATGCTGTTTCTTTTGTAATATTCCCTAGACGAACAGCTTCTGCGTCCATTCCGATTTGTTGCTTAAGATAAGCATACGTAATTGCAGATGCGATGGAATCTGTATCTGGGTTTTTATGCCCGATGACTAACACTTTTGACATGATTTAATTCCTCCTATTTCACTATGTTTACTAACTATATTCTACCACACTATTCAGGATTGACTAGTGGGAAATAGTAAAGACTGTATTTCTTCCTTATTGTGAAGAAAATCTGCAATCGTGTAACGGTCTAATACAGCGAAGTAAGCTTGAAGTGCTTCGTATAATACCCCTCTTAGCCGGCAGGCTTGAGACAACACGCACATATTTTTGCTTGGATCAAAACATTCGACTAGATGGAAATCGTCTTCTGTTTTTCGAACTAGTTCGCCTACATTAATGCTATTTGGATCTACACTGAGACGGATTCCGCCACCACGACCGCGAGTGGTTTCGATCAATTCCAGTTTTCCTAACTCATGGACTATTTTGGTGAGGTGATTTTTTGAAATTTGATAAGCATCCGAAATTTCTTGAACAGTGGACAGTTCATCCGATTGCTTGGAAGCTAAAAAAATCAGAACACGCAGCGAATAATCTGTATACATCGTTAAACGCATAATATCACCACTTTCTACTCTTACTTCATTATAGCATTTTCAATTGAAAAATCATTCATTGACACTGAGTGTCACGTGTAAAAGCCTGGCTACTTTTTGAATAGAATGTGACAACATTCACATTTTATTTTTAAACATGTATATAATATATAGCTTTTAAATTTCAAATGATTTATGATAGAGATATCAAATACGGAGAGGTTGTGCATGATCCATGTTAGATCAAAAAACTATTGACGTTATCAAATCCACAGTACCAGTATTAGAGGAACACGGAACAGCTATTACTACAGTATTTTACAAAAATATGTTTGTAGCTCATCCCGAACTACTAGATATATTCAACCACGTTAATCAATCTCAAGGACGTCAGCAGACAGCTCTTGCAAACACAGTATACGCAGCAGCGCAACATATTGATAACCTAGAAGCCATTCTACCGGTTGTTGTACAAATCGCACACAAACACGTGTCTCTCGGAATCTTGCCGGAACATTATCCAATTGTCGGAGAGTATCTGTTAAAAGCTATTAAAGAAGTACTTGGCGATGCAGCGACTCCTGAGATTATGGATGCATGGGAAGCAGCTTACGGTGTGATTGCTGGCGCGTTCATTGGCGTAGAAAAAGATATGTATGAGAATACAGAACAAGCCGACGGCGGCTGGCGCTTATTCAAAGACTTCGAAATCGTTGACAAAGTAGATGAAAGTGATGTTATTACTTCATTTTACTTAAAACCAGTTGACGGAAAAAAATTACCATACTACTTGCCAGGACAATACATTACAATTCGCTTGGAAATCCCAGGCGCGAAAAACATTGTCAACCGTCAGTACAGCTTGTCTCAAAAGTCAAACGACGAGACTTTCCGTATCTCGGTTAAACGCGAAGATACATTATCACCAAACGGCGTAGTTTCTTGCTATTTACACGAAAGTGCAAGTGTTGGCGACATTATAGAAGTTAGTGCACCAGCAGGTGACTTCTACTTAGATCCTACTGGCACAACACCTGTTACATTAATCAGTGGTGGAGTTGGTATTACACCAATGAAAGCTATGTATTCAACCATTGCAGACTTGTCTCCAGAACGCGAAGTCGCATTCTTGCACTCTGCACGTACACGTAATCAGCAAGCATTTGCGAGTAAACTAGAGCAAATAAATGCAAAACTTCCAAACTCTACGTATAAAGCCCTTTATTCAGAAGAGGGAGACGGAATTATCACACGTGAGTTCCTAGAAAAACACGTGATTGCAGGCAGTGATGTCTATGTATGTGGACCAACTGGTTTCATGGAGTTCGTACTTCAACAACTTACTGCTATGGGCGTACCTGAAGATAAACTCCACTTCGAGTTCTTCGGCCCTGCTGTGGCACTTCAATTACAATCTGTTTAAGCATAAACAACCCCGCGAAATCATTCGCGGGGGTATTTTTATATTCTCTTTGGCATACGAATCGATGCCATAATGAGTGCAGCTACTAAAAACAGACCTAAATAACCGACAACTGGATATAGTGTATTGACCAATTTCGTGAATCCAAAAAAACTTAAAGCATAGCCCACGACTAGTGAAAATGCTACGAATAACTTAAACTTCATTGTTCCACCTGGAATGAATCGAGCACCAAACGCATAGAACATACTGACTGCTGTATTGAAGATCATACCGTATAAAATAACCGCCATGAAAATTGCAAAGATCGGTGAAATATTATTGATAATCGCAAGCATCGGCAGATCTGATCCTGCAACGTTTTCCACCTGTGAAAAAATCGCCAAGTGACTTAACAGTATTAAAATACCTAACATAAGGCCACCTACGAATCCACCTCGTGCTGCAATCTTTTCATCTTTTTCTGCACCGCCCATAACAATTGCCATCGAAGCACCTACCGCAATATTAAATGACACATAGTTAATAGCAGATATGAACCAATTCGGCAATGTCGTAGGCAATGCTTGTGCAACTGGATCAAGAATCGCGAATGTTGTATCCATCGTGACGATACTGTAAACGGATACGGCAACTATTGTAATAATTAAAAACGGTGTTACACTTCCGATTACAGCCACCACTTTATCTACGTTTAATAATATCGTCAAGAACACCAAAACTATCATAAGCAAACTGCCTACAAATGTCGGTAAGCCAAATTGCTGATGTAGGTTGGCACCGGCACCCGCCAGCATTACTACACCCACGCCAAATAGTGTAAAGATAATAATGCCATCTACTATTACACCTAAATAGCGCCCACTGATTTTGTAAATCACGTCTTTGTGTGAAGGTGTTCGCATTCGACTTCCTAGACGTGTTAATGTCATTCCCAAGTAAGCGAACAGTGCTGTACAAATCACTGCGCCAATCATACCTAAATAACCGAAACTCGTAAAATACGTCATGATTTCATTACCGGAAGCAAATCCTGCTCCTACGATAATTCCAATAAACGCACTGCCCATTTTCAATATTCTTTTCATAATTTCCCCTATTCTTCTCTGTAACCAAACAAATTTGAGATGTTCGTTCGTCTATTTTCTATATTTTGAGACGAACGGGTTGTCTTTTTCATAAAAACGCCAAGGATAATACACGGCTTCACCCGTGTTTCCAATCCCTACTCGCGGACCAGCCTCTATTTCAGCCTGAGGTAAGCCTTCTGCTATAAAGAGAGGCCTTTGAGTCCAATGGTGGCCGTAGTATGACATCGTCACACCAAGAGCTTTGGAAAGCTTTCCGGGACCATTTGTAAGATCGGTCTCTTTTTTAATGTGTATGCCACGACGTTGTTGCATATGATTTATTCCTTCTATTGGTTCACCTGCCCGCAGTAATACAGCGTGCGGTGTTCCCTCTTGTGCACAGACAACATTCATCAGTGTGTGCGTGTGCATTTGATATGTATAGACGGAACCCGGTTCACCGAACATAATTTCAGTACGCTTTGTTCTGCGATTACCATAACTATGCGCAGCACGGTCTTCTGCTCCATGATACGCTTCGGTTTCCACAATTCTGACCACCGATAGACCTTCGGGTTGTTCATGGACAATATATTGACCGACCAAATTACGGGCAAGCTCTAGTACAGGTACATTGAAGAAAGACGAATCAATCGGTTCATACATACAATCTTCTCCTTTCAGTTCTCATGCCAATCCTTGACCTTCTGCAAACTCGCGATAGAGATTATGTGATTTCAATAGTTCGGTGTGACTTCCTCTACCGGTAATTTGACCATTTTCTAAAAATAGTAATTGATCTGCATGCAGTACAGTTGCCAATCGGTGTGCAATAATAAGCGTAGTTCTACCTTGCATCAAATGGCGTAACGCTTCTTGGACATGCGTTTCCGAACCGCTATCTAAATTCGACGTCGCTTCATCCAACAATAAAATTTCAGGGTTATGCAATAATGCACGTGCGATGGCAATACGTTGGCGCTGGCCACCTGACAACTTCATACCACGCTCCCCTACCATCGTATCAAATTGATCCGGCATATCTTTGATGAAAGTATACGCATTGGCGGCTTTCGCAGCTTCTATTACTTGTTCAAGAGGTGGTCTCTTTTCAAGACCGTACGCAATGTTATCTAAGATGGTTCCACTCAATAACGGGCTTTCCTGCGATACGTAGCCTATACGCCTGCGCCATTCCGATAACGGAATCATTTGAATTGGATCTGCCCCAAGCCATATTTCACCAGAAGTCGGTTGATAAAATCTCTCCATCAATGAAAAGATCGTCGTCTTTCCTCCACCGCTTGGTCCAACGAATGCCGTTACAGTTCCTCGCTCCGCAGTGAACGATATTCCATTCACTACATCTTTTCCCTCTTCATATGAAAAGTGAACAGTTGAAAATGCAATGGCGCCTTCCGTTTTCGGCATACGTTCACCGTCTGCTGGCTCTGAGTTCATTCGCAGAATCCCTTGAATTCTCTCTGTCGCTCCTACTGCTTTTTGGAATGAAGTGAAAAATTGAGCCATCTGCGCAAATGGTACGATGATCTGAAATAGCAAGAAAATAATTGCAACTAGTGTTCCTGCTGACAACGCGCCTTTTGCAACTTGCGCTCCTCCATAACCAAGAATTACTACTAGGATACCCATCATCGTCAACATCATGATAGGTGAAATAACAGCCTGTATTTTTGCTTCTTTTAGTCCATATCGAAATAGAGATTGAATAGCGATTTTGCCTTTTTCACCTTCTGCAGATTCTGCGCGATATGCTTTCACTAATCGGATATCTCCAAGTACTCGGCCGAGATGTCCTGAAAATTTCGCCATTTCGGCCTGTGTCGCTTTCGCTACTTTGTGCATTAAACGTCCAAGCGGATACAAGATCGCCATGCTAACAGGTACACTGATCAACATGATAATCGTCATTTTCCAATCAAGCACTAATAAAATAATAATTGCTCCAATAATTGAGATCATGCCTGAGATGAACGATACTAAATGCTCTGAAACAAGTGATTTTAATACAGTCGTGTCTTGTGTAATCCGACTCATCGTTTCACCCGTTTCATTTCGATCAAAATACGGTACAGGTAAACGCAATACCTTTTGCCATAATTGATTGCGTAGATCCGCCACTACCGTCTCGCCAATATAGGCCAGCATATAGTAGGAAAAACCGCCAGCAATTGCTTGTACTACGAATAAAACGAGCAGAAAAACACCCGTTTTCCAGTTCAATAATTCACTCGTGAACGAGTCTACTAAATCTTTGGTGATTAGTGGCACAGCTAGTCCCGCAGCGGTTTCAACGAGAGATAGTACTAGTGCAAAGATTGTCACGGCAACTGGCCAATGCAATGTCTTGACCAGACTCATAAAATTTTTTACAGATCCTTTAGATTTTACTTGATCATTCATGGTGTTTCCTCTTTTCTATCTCATTCAAACGGGTGTTGCATTTGCCGTTGAAGATATTCACCAATGCGTTGCCAATCGGCTTCCAAATCGGGCCTTAGAGAAGGTCGATAAAACACGGACGCTGGATGGAATGTCGGAATTATAGTGTACGATTCATCCGTTAAACTATATTGTTTATCTTCTAATGTCGCTAAATATTGCACAGGTTGCGTCAGTATTTGCCCATGAAGCGCCGTGACTTTCGCATGTTTGCCTAGCAATCGCTGCAATCCGATATTGCCTAGTGTGACGATGAGCTTCGGTTGAAGATTGGCTACTTCAAAATCGAGAACGAGCGCATGAGCCAATTGTTCTTTTTGTGTGGGTGGACGATTATACTTACGCTCCGTCAAACTACCATCCCGTTCTTTCTTTGTCCCCCATTTATACGGTCTACTGCGGAACGAACTCGTCATATAGACATCTTCACGTGTTAACCCGATCGATGCAAGGGATTTCATTAATTCGTCACCTGCACGGCCAATGAACGGAATACCATGTATCGCTTCATGTTCTCCTGGCGCTTCTCCAACCAGTAAGAGTGTCGGTGATTTCGGACCTTCTCCGTGAACAAAGCCTTCTACTGGAAATCCTTCGCTACGTTCTAAAGCAACACGTGCAATTTCATCTGGTACACGAAACATTGTATTCACTCCTTTCTGCAATTATAAAGGTTTCGCTGTTGAATAAAAAATATTTACCATCAAAAAAGCCGCTTCCATTTATGTAAAATGGAAACGACTTACATTATACTACGCTAACTCCGTTTGTTTTGTTTCTGTTCCGAGGAAAATAACAGCTAGTACCCCTACCATGATCGCCCCGCAGAAAATACCAAAGACTACTCCGAAACCGTATCCTGCCGTTAATAATGAACCAACGAGAAGTGGTCCGAAAATTCCTCCCACTCGCCCAACTGCAGCGGCAACCCCGGAGCCTGTCGCTCGAATCGCGGTAGGATACTGTTCCGGTGAATAAGCGTAGAGTGCTCCCCATGCTCCTAAGTTAAAGAAGGATAGAAATGCACCGGCTACCATCAAAGTTGTCAATGTATCCGCATTGCCGAATGCTAGAGCGCTGAGTGCCGTTCCGATTAAATAGGTAGCGAGGACAAATTTACGTCCTATGCGCTCAATTAGCCATGCGGCACTAAAATAGCCTGGTAACTGCGCTAGTGTCATCAATAGTACATAGCCAAAACTTTTAATAAGACTGAAGCCTTTGATCACCATAACGCTCGGTAACCAAAGGAACATGCCGTAGTAAGAGAAGACCACAGCAAACCAAACGATCCACAACATAATTGTTCGTTTTCTAAATGCCGGAGCCAGTAGTTGCTTAAGCTTCTGTCCTGTCGTTTGTGAAGTTTTTTCTTGTTCTTCAAACTTCTTGGAGTCCGGCAAATTACGACGTAAGTAAATTGCATAAAATGCCGGTAGTGCCGTGATGAGCAAAGCAACTCTCCAGCCGAATTCTGGGATAACGAAATACGCTATTAAAGCCGCTATAAGCCAGCCCGCCGCCCAGAAGCTTTCGAGTAACACCACCACACGCCCCCGCTCTTTTGCGGATACGCTTTCCGAAACTAAAGTAGACGCAACAGGCAACTCTCCCCCTAACCCTGCTCCTACTAATAAACGCAAAGCTAAAAACGCCCATAACGTCGTCGTCAAAGCGGATAGACCACTCGCAACGGAAAATAAGATCAATGTTATCATAAATACTTGCTTACGCCCAATCCGATCAGCCAATAATCCGAATCCGAATGCACCTATCGCCATACCAATAGAGTTAACACTACCAATCCAACCCATCTCAGTCGAAGTTAGATTCCACTCTACAGCTAGTGCTGCAATGACGAATGACAAGATTCCAACATCCATCGCGTCGAACATCCAACCTGTACCTGCTATGCCTAATAATTTATTTCGTGATAGTTCTTTCTTTTTCACAGGGCTTCTACCTTTCTATTGTGCAATCTTTAGGTGTCTTTACAGTTGTCATTATAGCACTTTTTAGTTGTATTTGACTAGTTTTGTTTTTTGGATGTTTGTGGTTTTTTTGGTTACGGTGTTTGCGGGTGGTGTTGAGCGGGGGCATGACGTGATTGAGCGAGTAAGCTATGGATATGAGCGGATAAGCCACGGATATGAGCGATAGCGCGGCCTGATTGAGCGGATAAACAGCGTGATTGAGCGGACACGCGACCCTATTGAGCGGATAAGCCGCGAATTTGAGCGAACAACCGAAGCGATAGAGCAGTTATGCTACAAGTATGAGCGGATTCGCAGCAAGTATGAGCGAACAAGCAACGTGATAGAGCGTTCCTTCAAGTGTATTGAACACAACCCCAAAATTTAAAGCTAAAGAACCATTTTGAAGATGAAAAAATCCCAGAAGACAGAGTCTCCCGGGATTTCATTCGTTCTTATAGTCCAGCTTCTACTTCTTTGATCATTTCTTTGATTGATTGAAGACCGCCACCAGATAGGTACCAGTATTCACCGTTCAAATAGACCATTTTATCGTTCTTGAATGCATTTGTTTTCTTCACAAGATCGTTTTCAACAGAATCTTTCGCTGTTGCACCGTTACCGATTGCTGCGTCACGGTCAATGATGAATAGAATATCTGGATTTGTTTCTAAAATATATTCAAATGTAATATTTTGTCCATGTGTAGAAACTTCGATGTTCTTATCGGCAGGTTCAAAACCGAATACATCATGGACTATGCCGAAACGTGAGCTTGGGCCGTATGCACTTACTTTTCCTTCAGTCGCCAGGATGATCAATGCATTGCTATCGATACCTTCAGTTTTAGTTTTGATATCTTCAATACTTGCATCTACGTCTGCTAGTTCTGAGGAAATTTCATCTTCTTTATCGAAGATTGTAGCAATTTTCCCCATGTTCTCTTTGAATGATTCCATGTAGTTTGCTGTATCAATACCCATGTAGACCGTTGGAGCAATTTCAGATAATTGATCATACAAGTCTGTTTGACGTCCAGAGATGAAGATCACGTCTGGCTTCATCGCATTAATTGCTTCAAAGTCAGGTTCTTTTAGACTACCAAGATTCTCATACTTTTCGTCTTCGTATTGAGAAAGGTAACCCGGTACGTTTGATTGTGGAAGACCTGCTACTTCAATACCTAGCTCATCCAACGTATCCAATGTTCCAAAGTCGAACACTACTACCTTTTCAGGATTCTTTTCAAGTGTTGTTTCACCAAGTTCATGTGTGATTGTCACTTCTTTGCTTTCTTCAGCTGGCTTGTCTTCAGGTGTTGCATTGTCTGCAGGTTTTTCTTCGTCTTGCGCACCGCCGCAAGCAGCAAGCGCAAGCATTAAGATTAACGCGAATAGAGAAAGAGTTAGCTTCTTCATAATTGTATAATTCCTCACTTTGAATAATGTAGTTTAAGAGTTAAAGTACACGCAAATACGGCAATCCTTCATTTGTTGAATCGGAATTTCCATATCATAAATTTCGCGTAATGAATCTGAAGTAATAATCTCGTTTGTTATACCATCCTTGACAACTTTTCCGTTCTTCAACGCAACAATGCGGTCGGAATAGACAGAGGCAAAGTTGATGTCGTGCAAGACGATGACCACCGTTTTGCCAAGATCATCGACAAGCTGACGCAAGATTTTCATGATTTGCACGGAGTGTTTCATGTCTAGGTTATTCAATGGTTCATCGAGCAGAATATAATCGGTGTCTTGTGCAATTGTCATCGCAATGAAAGCTCGCTGACGCTGACCGCCGGATAACTCATCCAAGTATGCTTCTTGCATGTCTATCAGACCCATGTACTCCAACGCTTGATCTACCATCCGCTCATCCTCTTCTCGCAGACGGCCCTTACAGTGCGGGAAACGGCCGAACGAAACAAGTTCACGGATGGTAAGTTTGACATTCATGAAGTTAGATTGTTTTAATATCGCGACGCGCTTAGCAAAATCATTGGACTTCATACTTTTCACTTTACTTTTATCGAGCAATACTTCGCCTGTGTCAGCATCCATTAATCGACTTACCATTGACAGGAGAGTAGATTTACCAGCCCCATTCGGTCCAATGAAAGATGTGATTTTTCCACGGTGAATATTTACACTGACCTTTTCGACGACTGCTTTTTTTCCATAGAACTTCGTTAGCTCACGAACTTGAATCATGAGGATCGACTCTCCTTTAATAGTAAGTAGATAAAGTAAACGCCACCGACAAAGTTAATGATTACACTGAGTGTGGTCGAGAAAGAAAATAGACGTTCAACGACCCACTGTCCGCCAACTAATGCAATGACACTCATCAACGCAGCACCTGCGATTAACACTGAATGCTTGAATGTGTTGAAGAATTGGTAAGACAAGTTGGCTACGATTAGCCCGAAGAATGTGATCGGACCTACAAGTGCTGTGGACACCGCAATCAATACTGCGGATAAAATCAGCATGATCTTGACGACTGACTGGTATGGCACACCCAGATTGATTGCTGTATCGCGTCCCAATGATAAAACATCGAGTTCATTGATATAGCGCCAACCGATAATTAGTGTGATAACCAATATGGACAATGCCCACCAAACGAGGTCCCCATTGATGTTGTTGAAACTCGCAAACATCTTATCTTGCACACGCATGAATTCATTTGGATCAATCATCACTTGCAAGAATGTTGAAATACTACCGAAAAATGTACCGACGATGATACCGACTAGCAATAAGAAATAAATTGGCCGGTTCCCTTTTCCGAATAAAAAGTGATAAAGCAGTAAGGCGAACAATATCATCGCGCCTACCGATAGCATGAAGTTAAACTGCTGGTTGATCAGGACAAATGAAGTGGACCCGAAAAAGAATATGAGAACAGTTTGCAGCAAGATATAGAGTGAATCCAATCCCATGATGCTTGGTGTCAAAATACGGTTATGCGTGATGGTCTGGAAAATGACTGTGGAATATGCCACTGCTACACCAGTTAAAATCATCGCTACCACTTTAACTGCTCTTCTAGGAAGTGCATAATCATAGCTGCCGTTCAAATCTTGAAATAGGTATAATCCGCAAAATACTAATGAAAATGCCAACAAAATCAGTAATTTGGTTGAGTTACGCATAGGCTTTCCCCCTAAACAGCAAGAATAGGAAGATTGCGCTTCCGATGACACCGACCATTAAACTGATCGAAATTTCATACGGAAAAATAATAACCCTGCCTAGAATGTCGCAGATCAGAAGGAAGATTGCACCTAGCAATGCAGTATGCGGCAACGTCTTTTGCAAATGGTCTCCTTTGAAAATCGAGACGATGTTCGGAATGATTAACCCTAGGAAAGGAATCAGTCCGACTGTCAATACGACGGTTGTCGTAATCAAAGCGACTAAGATCAACCCGATATTGACAATACTCTTGTAAGCTAGTCCTAAGTTCTTGGAAAAGTCTTCTCCCATACCTGCCACTGTAAATCGGTTCGCATATAAATATGTAATGATCAACACAGGTATACTAATATACAAAAGTTCATAACGGCCTTTCATGATCATGGAAAAGTCTCCTTGAAGCCATGCAGACATATTCTGGATCACGTTCGCTTTAAATGCAAAAAATGTGGTGATGGAAGATAAGATACTCCCGAACATTAATCCAACGAGCGGTATGAAAATCGCATCTTTGAATTTAATACGATCAAGAATTTGCATAAACAAGAAGGTACCAAGTAAGGCGAATGTAAACGACACCGCCATTTTTTCTAATAGTGTTGCGTTAGTAAAGATCAACATAGACACTAAAATTCCAAGTTTCGTCGCATCCAACGTTCCTGCCGTAGTAGGAGATACAAATTTATTGCGGCTCAGTTGTTGCATAATCAAACCTGCAATACTCATCCCTGCGCCCGCCAGTAATATCGCGACTAATCGAGGAACTCGACTAATTAAGAAGATTTCTGTTGTTTCTGAACGCCAATCCAATAGGTCCGCTGGTGTGATTCGGCTTGCGCCGACAAACAGCGAAAGAAGTGATAATAGTATAACGGCTGTAAGTAAGTAACGTTTCTTCATGAAGAACTCCGATATCGAATATTTGAGCATTTCTCACTTAAATGAAAATGATTATCATTCGCTCAAGAACAACATTAACGCGTTTTGCATCTGATGTCAATAACTAACTGAAAATCGTTATCAATACTTTTTTAAAAATACTCATTACGGGACTTGTATATCTTTATTCGTTCATTCAATTGAAATTTCACGACAAAAACCGTTTTCCGCACGAAACGGAAAACGGTATATTCATTTACTGCTGGTTCATTTTTTATCTAATTCTTGTGCATTGTCCAATATTTCCTTCGGTATCTTAATTTCATCAATCTCATTAATTTTTGTCATGGTCCCCTTAATGTTCTGCGTAACTTTTACTTGCTGACCTTGTTCATCCATTGTCATGATCATATCCATGTCAAAGTTTTTTGTGAAGAAAGTCTTTTTATCAATAGTAAATTGTAGATCGACTTTTTCTACTTTCATATTGGCTTCTTCCAACATGGCTTCATCTGCTCCTGCTGGCATGTTCTTCTCCAGCATCTCTTGCATAAGCTCACTAAACTTTTCACCAGAACCTATCAAAGTTAAAACGTATTCATCGTTGGTCTCTTCAAATGTAAAGTCTTCAGCGTATTCTTCATACATAGTGAAATCAACAGGTGATTCAGTCATCCCTGCCATTTGACCAGTGACTTCCTCATACATTTCGTTCGGCAGTTTGATCCAACCACCTGATTGTGGATCCTTCATGAAGAAGCCTTCTTCTGTCATATACTGTTCTATCGCCATTTCTTCATCGCCAACTTGCATGTTCATTGTTTGGCGCATGGCGAGCGGTTCAATAATCATATCCATATCAATCGTTGAATTAATGTCTTGCTTCTCATCGCCCATTTCTAACGTTTGCATTATTTCCATATCAGAATGCATACTTCGTTGTGTTTCAGACGCCGCATTGGCTTTTTCCATTACTTCACTGGCTGTCAGTTCACTTTTTACGACCACTTCTTCTTTTTCCCCTGTCATTGGATCTTCTTTTGGTTCTGCAGTTTGGCCACAAGCACTTAAGATCAATACTAACATTCCTGCCGTGAGAATGGTTATCCATTTTCTCATATAGTCCATCACTCCTTATATAGTGTTTCCGCTTAATCGTACGATTGATTTAGAAGTTCTTCAGTTCCATCTTTTTATATCAAAATTAAAGGACAAATAATGTAATGCCGAAAATGAATATAGTAATCCTTTTATAAAAATTTTCATCAAGAGGTTTAGATTCTGAGTAATCGGGCAAACTAAAAGCATCCCACCCCCTTTCTCTTCTAATAAAGATAAAAGGATTTGGCTGCATGCATCGCGCATGCAGCCCTTTTTTATGTTCACTTTAAAATAAATTCTTGTAGACGTTCATATTCACTTTCTGGCATCTCTACAGTCATCATTGTACCTTCTTCTTCATAGGCTGTATCTTTAATCGACGCATTTTCATTGAGATGTGCAACGATTTCTCCCCGGTCGTATGGAATCAATAATTTACACGTGACATATTGGCGGAATAAGCTTTGTTGAATCAATGTCAGCAATTCGGGAATTCCTTGATCTTCGCCAGCTGACATCCAAATACTCTGATCTTTTATACGCGGATAAGAGACTTCAGTCAAATCCGATTTATTATATATGTTGATAGTAGGGATGCTTTTCACACCAATATCTCCTAGCGTTTCATTCGTAACGTCCATCATATGACCATGCTCTTCGTCGGAAACGTCCACAACATGCAACAATAAATCGGCATTCTTGGCTTCTTCTAGCGTCGAACGGAATGCTTGGACAAGATGGTGTGGGAGTTTGGAAACGAATCCTACGGTATCCGTTAAAATAAATTCTTTTTTATCATGCAGCTTGATCTTTCTAACTGCGGTTTCGAGCGTTGCAAATAGCATATCTTTTTCACGGACTTCTTTAGATTCATCCACATCCGTATATTGCAACAATCGATTCATCAACGTGGATTTCCCAGCGTTCGTATAACCCACGATCGACACAACGGGTATACCGCTCCTGACACGCTGTTTTCGCTGCGTTTCACGTTGATCACTTACATGCTCTAGTTCACGGCGAAGCTTCGCGATCTGATCTTCAATTTTCCGACGATCGAGCTCAAGCTTCGTCTCACCGGCGCCTTTATTCTGTAAGCCACCTCCCGTACCGCCACCTTGCCTGCTCAGTGAAGCACGTAGTCCAACAAGTCGTGGCAACGTATATTGCAGTTGCGCTAATTCAACTTGCATTTGCGCCTCTCGGTTGCGTGCCCGCCTCGCAAAGATATCCAGTATTAGCATGGTACGGTCAATGATTTTACATTCTAGATCTCTTTCCAGATTTCGTAATTGCGAAGGTGATAATTCATCATTGAAGATGAGTAAATTTGCTTCGGTTTCTTCATACACATCACGAATTTCATCGATCTTCCCTCTTCCAATATAAGTAGATGGATTTTTCCGTTCTAAATTCTGTGTCACTTCACCTAGTACTTCCACATCGATGGCTTCTGCCAAATTCTTCAGTTCTTCCATCGAATATTCGAAATGCAAATCCTTCTGCTCATGTACGCCAACTATTATGGCCTTTTCAATTAACACATCCATGCTAGCATCCCCCCGACATCTTTATATATAGTTTACCCTTCGTTCTGTTTACTAATCGTTCGATGTAAAATGAATCTCCGCCAAACGTTGTACTATTTCACTTTTTTATGAAGCGCAAGACAACGTGATTGATTTTCATAGTAAGCACGCCCTTCTAAATAGATGGTTTCCTTCTATCATATCAAATCTGTCTTGCCAATCGGGGTTCCTCGTCTTTTCTTTTAACTGAAGGTTTCGCTTCTTTCGTAATATGTTTGCACGACGCATATACGATATGGAACTATGAGGCCAGAAAACCTTTTATAACATAAGTTCAGCAACAGGCAAAATAAGCTTGAGTGTTTCCCGAAAGGTCAGAATAGTGTAGGATAAAAGGAGAGTTTCAGGAAGATATATGTTCTGATGAAAACGAATGCGGAGGGATTGTATGGTAATCGAATTATTAAAATCTCACTCATCGGTTCGACGTTACAAAGATGAACCGATTTCAAGAGAGACAATTATGGAACTAGTTAAAGCAGGTCAGCACGCAGCAAGTTCACACTTCGTGCAAGCATGCTCGGTAATGTATGTAACGGATACTGAAAAACGCGGCCAATTGGCTGAACTATCCAAAAACCGTCGTCAATTCTATACAGCTGGCGCGGTATTAGTATTTTGTATGGACTATAACCGGTTATCTCACGCTGCCCGTTTACATGGTCAGGAAATTGACTATACGGTAGTAGAGAATGTATTAGTAGGCGCAATCGATGTCGGTCTATTCGCACAGAATGTCGTCATTGCTGCCGAATCAAAAGGCTATGGCATTTGCTATATCGGCGGTGTACGAAATGCGATGGAAGAAATCTCCGAAGTACTGGAATTGCCTAAAGGCGTTGTCCCTCTGTTTGGCTTGTCGATCGGTGTTCCAAATGAATCCAATGGTGTCAAACCACGTTTACCTGTAGAAGCTGTGTTGCATGAGAATACGTATAACGAAGAAAAGTATACTGATCTATTACCAGCATATGACGAAATCATGAAAGAATACTATGCGAGCCGTGATTCCAATCAGCGTGATGCGATGTGGACAAAAGAAATGGCTGATTTCCTTGAATCCCCAAGAAGAACAGATCTTCAGGCATTCTTACAAAAACAAGGATTCCTATTGAACTGAAGACAGACAGGAGTGTCAAACGATGTCAGTAGATGACGTGCTGGAACTACTCCAGCGACGCATGACAGATGGAACATTCATCCGTGCGACAATTAGTGGACCACGAATGAAATCCAATGATGTGAAGCGAATTAAATTAAAACCGCTTGAACTTAAAGGTGAATTTTACATTCAATTTGAATATCAGCATGAACGTGTTCTCAAGCATGACAATGTTGCACTAGAAGACGTGGCGCAACCTCTGCACGATGCCTTAGAAACCTTTAAGCAATTCCATATTGATTTATCAGATGAAACGATGCAAATTCAAATATCCAAGAAGATGAAAGTTTCGATTAAACGCATTTTCCTCAATACCGAAAAGACCGTCGACTATGCGCATAATCGTACAAAGAATTACGCTTTAAACGAAGGGACACCTTACCCCTTTCTCATTCGTCTCGGTGTTCAAACGCCTGAAGGTAAAGTGAAAAATCAAAAACATGATAAGTTTCGTCAGATCAATCGCTTCGTCGAACTGATTGATGACACGCTTTCACACTTGCCAAAAGACCGTCCGATTCGCATACTCGATTTCGGATCGGGTAAATCCTATTTGACGTTTGCACTGTATCATTACTTGCGAATCGAAAAAGGATTGGATATTCGAGTAACAGGATTAGATCTAAAAAAAGAAGTCATTGAAGAGTGCCAGGAAATCGCACGTGATTTGCACTATGATCAACTAGAATTTCTAGTAGGAGATATTAATGAATATGATGGCGATACCGCAGTCGATATGGTCGTCACGCTTCACGCATGTGATGTAGCAACAGATATGGCATTGGCTAAAGCAGTCAATTGGGGAGCCTCGGTCATTCTATCGGTTCCTTGCTGTCAGCATGAGCTATTCTCACAAGTTCAAGCTCCTGCGCTCGACATCATGTTGCAGCACGGCCTAGTAAAAGAACGTTTAGCTGCACTCGCAACCGACTCCATCCGCGCAGAGTTGCTAACATTAGTTGGATATGAAGCACAACTTGTGGAATTTATCGATATGGAACATACACCGAAGAACATCTTGATACGTGCTTACCGCACTACTAAGAAACCAACTCCAGCACAAATTGATCGTTACGTTGCATTTAGGAATATGTTGCAAGCAAAGCCTTTCTTAGAGAAAGAACTGCAACCTTTGCTCAGTTTTCCACCGGCAAATAACAATCAGACTACTTAAAGAGCATAAAAGATCACCGTAACGTCTTGTGGACAATCGTCACATTGACAATTACGGTGATCTTTTTACTCTAACTTATGATTGGGGCAAGTGTTCGATGATGCGATCTACTGCCTGTTTAATATAGTTCGGTTCTGTCCCAAGATTTAAACGTATGAAACCTTTCGAGTTTTCCCCAAACCACTCTCCGTAGTCGATTGCCAGTTTACATGTATCTTGCACAAATTCTTTGACGCCGTCTGGCTGGATATGTGCACGCAAGTCGATCCATAGTAAATACGTTCCTTCTAACGGTGTAACGATTAACTTTGGTGCATGCTCTGCGAACTGTTCGACTGCATAGCGTTCATTCGACTTCACGACTTCCCGTAATCCTTCAAGCCAGTCTGCGCCATGATTATACGCCGCCTCTGCAGCCGTCATACCTAGCATATTCACTTCCGTTTGATTAACAGATTTCACAAACGTATCGAACTGCTCTAGCAATGCTTTATTTTCAATGATGATCTGAGATGTTAACAAGCCCGCCAAGTTGAATGTTTTTGAAGCGGAAGTTACTGTAATGACACGCTCAGCGTACTTCCCGTTGGCTACAATCGCAGATGGTATATGTGTATGATCACCAAACGTCATATCATGATGGATTTCATCCGACACGACCAATACGTCATGCTTTTCACAGATTGACAAAAGCTTCTCTGCTTCCTCCGCTGTCCATACACGGCCAACGGGATTATGCGGTGTACAATGAATGAATAATTTCACGTCATTGTCGATTATTTGCTTTTCGAAGTCTTCAAAATCAATTGTGTAAACGCCAGCAGTATTAATGAGTTCACTGTTTATTAGCGTGCGGTCAGTATCTTTCACTGCATTGGCAAAAGGATAATAGACCGGGGATAGAATGATTACTGCATCCTGAGGTTTTGTAAATGCATTAACAAACCAATATAACGCTGTCACAACACCCGTTGAAAAACGCATCCATTCCTCCTTCACTTCATAACCATGATGCTCGCGTTCCCAATTAATGAATGCTTCGAAATATGATTCAGGTGCATATGTATAGCCAAACACTCCAAAATCCACTTTTTCTTTTAACGCTTCGATCACTTGCTCTGGTGCTTTAAATTCCATATCTGCTACCCAAGCCGCGAGTAAGTCTGCATCACCGAAACGTTCCTCCAACTTGTCCCACTTCAGTGAATTCGTACCCTTTCGATCAATTGCATAGCGTTCCAAAAACTCTTCTTTATTCATATAGTAACCTCCATTATTATTTATTTCATAGTAGTCATTCTATTCCGATTGTATCATATGTACCCTTTTGCTTGCTCTGTTGTCGTTAAGATTTATTTTGGGGTATACTAGAGTATTGAAGCAACATTTAGTTGGAGGTCATGAAGTGAGAAAATGGAATACCGCACTAGTTTTACTGGCATTACTTTTCATGTGTTCCATTCAGTCTGCCAGCGCACAAACGACAGACGTAAAATATATAGACGTCTCTAATCACCACTGGGCAAAAAATGAAATTATGCAGCTAGATGAAATGAAAATCATCACAGGCAATTTCGATATGCAGTTCCATCCTGAAACACCACTAACAAGGGGGCAAGCTGCTGTATCTTTATCTAAAATATTCGGATCAAAATTCGTTGATCAATCTTTCGGTTTTTCAGATATCGCATGGGGATCGGATAAAGCACGTTTTGCTTTGACTGCTGTCGAAAACGGCTGGATCCAACCAAGCAAACGTGGAGTTTTTGGCTTTAATGAACCATTGACGAAGACAGAGCTATGGAATTCACTCATTACAGCTTTTGATATGGAAAAGGACTTTGGTAAAGTGTTATCTACTAGTTGGCCTTCTAGTTCGGATCGAGCTACGGTACAAAACATTCCTGTCTACACATTTCCTCAAGTAGAGGAGTTTCTTCAGTATGGAGACTCGGTCGTATCGCGAGCATACTTTTCAAAAGCCTTGCACCGGATACTAGTGGAAACCAATCGTATAAAACAACCGAAGCAATTTACACTTACCGCTCCAGAAGAGTCCGTTACCTATAGTGAAAGTGTGCCCGAAAACCATTTAGGTAGTGTACCGTTCAGTACACATCCTCTTTATTTACGTTCTAAGGAAGCATTTGAATATATAGACTTTACACAAACCAATTATGACTTCTCACGAGATAGTACGTATAGGTATGCAGTTGGAACAGATGGGGCAGAAGTTAAACTAACTGTTCGTCAATTACCTAATGAAGATGTATTTGTTTTCTCGGAACTAAACAATCCAACCGACACGCCTATTACCGTAGAAGTGCTCCAAAAAGAAGAAGATATTGCACGTTTTAATGTATTCCGCTATGACCGCTATCCACTCATGCGTGAAAACAAAGATCGGACCGATGCTGACATGACAACGTATCCGACAGGACTGTTACGTTTCATCAAGACAGATGGCACAGTAGAAGAGCGAATGATTGGGCAAGCTTATCTCTCCAAACCATTATCGCTCCGCTATGATAATGGCGAGCAAAGTATTTCGCGTGAACTTCTTGAAGAGCAAGAGAATTTTTCCTATGCGTTAGCTGGAAAAACACTATTATCCTCTTATACACTTCAAGCCAATTCAGGGGAAATTGCTGATCATTGGTATGTCGATTCGGACGAACCGTTGTTTAATTCAAAGGATGATATATTTAAGTGGATGAGAGAAACTAGTCAGAACCACAAGAAGCGGAATAATTGGTACACTGCAGATGGTTCGTATAATAAACTGGCTGACTCGACAGAGCCCATGCCCGTTACAGGTCAAAACTATGGACGTACTTTATTGATGCTGAAAGAGGATCGCGCATTGACACTTTATCACGAAAATAAAGGGCGTTATTTTGAGAATCTAGTCTATAATGCTTTCGTCAACTTGAAAAACTTCAAACAAGATAAAGCCTACTGGGAAACAGAAGTAACCAGTACGTATCTCAAACATTTATATGATATTCATGCACCATTCATTGATACGCGTTTCAACGAACAAATCGCTTTATTCTATTATAATAGCGGCAGTGAGTTTGGGATCCCTTCAGCGAATGAACCATTGCGTAATTATGCGGATCTGCTCGTTTCACAGCAACAAAAAGGCAATATTAATCGAGTAGCTAGCGATGCATATTATATTGCGGATTACTTTCCAATCAAACAGAATGTAACTACCCATACATCTATGAACCATGCACTCGGTGGCATGAATATCCTACTCCGGTCTTATCAGGAATTCGGAGATTGGCGATATCTTCAAACTGCACGCAATATCCAACGAGCCATTGTCTACCAAAAAGATCAATGGATTCGAGATAACGGAGATATTTGGTACAAGGTCTCTCCAGAATTCCATTTCGAAGGTGATGATTATAAACACCTGACACTAGAAGATTTGATTGAATCTTATCAGCTTTGGCAGCAAATTGATCCTATCTACTTGCCTACGCTGAAGCAACTGATTATTTCAAAGGCTACTTTCCTATCCAATGAAAAACTAGGCTATACGACGAAGATTAAAAAGGGTTTGAAGGAAATTGGATTGTACGAGTATCTACCAGATGGTGATGAATTCACCGATGCATTATAAGCACAATGAAAAGGGCGATCCATGCACAAACAGTGCAAGATCGCCCTTTTCATTTACTTTTCTTCTTCAAGCAATTCCATTGTTTCATCGTATTCTTTTTCAATTATGGAGTTGTGTGTATACGTTGCTTTACTTACTACAACCGCCACAAGGAGACAAATCGCAAACCCTGGAACAATTTCATATAATGTACTCGATAAGAACTTGACGTTACCCCAAACACCGACTGTAATAGCACCAGCGATCATACCGTATAGTGCACCTTTAGCCGTTAGCTTTCTCCAATATAATGATAAGAGTATAATAGGACCGAAAGCTCCACCAAACCCTGCCCAAGCGAATGAAACCAATTTCAAGACAGATTCTTTATTTGGCCAAGCCAGTAATATAGCGACAATCGTCACGAACAGAACTGCCAGGCGGCCTAAAAATACATAGCGACTATCTGAAGCGTTTGTTTTGAAAACTGCTTTATACAAGTCTTCAATCAAAGCAGATGATGTCACGATCAATTGAGATGATATTGTACTCATAATAGCCGCCAAGACAGCGGCTAGCATGATACCTGCAATTAACGGATGGAAGATGAGCTGTCCGAGAACGATAAAGACCGTTTCTGGATCTGCCAAGTCTGCGCTGTTTTGCTGAAAATACGCGATACCAATTAATGCGGTAGCAATTGCACCTATCAAGCTCAGTAACATCCAGCCAATACCGATCCGTCTAGCACTTTTCGTCTCTTTAACAGAACTGATCGCCATAAAGCGAACGATAATATGCGGCTGTCCGAAGTAACCTAGTCCCCATGCCAGTGAGGAAATGATTCCTACCACACTCACACCCGATACAAAGTTAAAGAGCGAAGGATCGACTTCTCTTATACTCGCTGCAGTTTCTGAAAATCCACCTGTAATAAAAATACCAAATGAAGGCACTAAAATGAGCGCTAAAAACATAATCAATCCCTGGATGAAATCCGTATAACTCACCGCCAAGAATCCACCGAATAAGGTATACGCTAACACTACTACCGAAACAATAATGAGTCCTGTATGATAGTCTAAACCGAATGAACTTTGAAAGAACTTCCCTCCTGCTACCATACCTGAGGATACGTAGAACGTGAAGAATGCTAAAATAATGATCCCTGAAGCCACCCGCAATAAACGAGAAGTATCTTTTAACCTGTTTTCAAGGAAACTCGGAATCGTGATAGAGTTATTTGAAACTTGTGTGTATGCACGTAAACGCGGCGCCACAAACAGCCAGTTCAAATAAGCACCTACCGTTAAGCCAATCGCAAGCCAAGCTTCACCTAATCCACTTAAATAAATGGCACCCGGCAGTCCCATCAACAGCCAACCGGACATATCGGAAGCTCCGGCACTTAGTGCTGTAACAGCCGGCCCGAGCGAACGTCCACCAAGCATATAATCCGTCAGGTTCGATGTACGTTTGAACGCATACCAACCAATGAATAGCATAGCCGCCATGTACACGATTATGGAAATAAGCTGATACATTTGTTCTGTCATACTATCATCTCCTTTTTTCTATCTATGTACTCATACTACCTGATAGGTAGCACGCTTTGAACCTTTATTTCGAGACTCGTAGAATATGACTATTTTTCGATACAATTCCCCGGGAAATTACTTCATTTGACATAGAACACATACGCATTTTATTTTCACACTCTACATATATATTGAAACCATTCTTTCCATCATAACGTATATATACAAACCAAAGGGGGAGGTCAAATTGTTACACACGACAACTAACATGCTGCAAGGCCGGACTATTGAAACGTATCACGGGATTGTATCAGGAGAAACCATTATGGGGGCAAATATCGTACGGGATATTTTTGCATCCGTGACGGATATTGTAGGGGGACGTAGTGCTGCCTATGAAAGTAAATTAACTGAAGCACGTCAAACAGCACTGGATGAAATGTCCCGGAAAGCAAATGCCATGGGGGCGAACGCTGTCATCGGTGTCGATTTGGATTTCGAAATGGTACGTGAAGGTATGATGATGTGTATCGCAACGGGTACAGCCGTTACGTATCGCGATGGAGAGTAATCGTATATACAAAAAGAGAGAGGGAATCCCCCTCTCTTTTTGTATTATGCTAATATTTCTGCTACACGACCAACTTGTCCATCTTCAAGCCGTACTTTAATCCCGTGCGGATGAAAACTGGAATTGGTCAGCAAATCTTTAACGATGCCTTCTGTTTTTACACCGCTTCGCTGATCTTTCTTTAAAATAACGGCTACTCGTAATCCAGGTTTTACATCTGCTCGATTTTGTCCATTCATATATTCCACTCTCCCTGTTTTTATTCAGTGTACCACATTTATGAACTCTTTCTTCTCAAGTACATCTGATGAAGGAAGACATAATGCATGATACAATAAAGACTATCAAACTAGGAGGGGTTTTCATGCGATTAACAGTATACTTAGCTGGGGAAATTCACACATCTTGGCGAGATGAAGTCAAACAACAAGCAAAAGATCTACAATTACCTGTCGATTTTGTCGGCCCCATGGAAGATCATGACCGCTCAGACAACATCGGCGAAGAAATTCTAGGCGAACAACCCGGTAAACTATTTAAAGATGCCGCAGCTTCTAGCTTTAATAACTTACGAACGGAAATTTTAATGAAAAAATCAGATGTTGTTATCGCGTTATTTGGTGAACAATACAAACAGTGGAATACCGCAATGGACGCCAGTGCAGCAGTCGCTTTCGGAAAACCACTTATTCTGATTCGTCAGGAAAATCATCATCACCCTTTAAAAGAGCTATCTCGCAAAGCACATGTTACCGTAGAATCAGTTGATCAAGCAGTCTTAGCATTGAAATATATTTTTGAGTAATTATGTAAATTACTTACTAGAGGACAAGCCTATCATTTATCGGCTTGTCTTTTTTTGTCTACACTTGAAACACCATTTATTTGGGCTAGTATGTACACATACTATTTTCGTCCTATCATACCATCAAATAAAATCTCCTGACTGAAAATTCTATACGTATATAGCCGAGCAAATGGTAGAATAGAAGTAGTTGAGATAGTAGGAAGGGGTAAGTGGGTCGTGCAAAAAAAAGGAATACGCCAACAATACATAAAAGTATTTATCGTTTCAATAGTCATCGCGATTGTCGGAATGGCTAGTATGTACTTCTATGCAAGTAACACTTGGGATGAACTAGATGATCAACAGCAAAACTCTTATGCAAAATCGAAACAAATAGAGGAAATATCTGATTCAATTCAAGATCTATTCTTTCGGATCCGGGGTTACTATGCGTTTCAAATTGAGGATGAATTAAACCATGCTTATCAAGCAATCGAAGATATTCATTCTCATTCCAAGGAATTTAGATCGTTTCAACTGAACGCAGAAGAACAACAAATCATTGCGGAAATTGATAGCTTCTTAATCGAATACGAAAAGGTCATCCTCCCGAAAGCCATACAATTTGTTGAAGAAAATGATTATGACAGCTTACGGAACCTGGCAAATAGTGGTGCTAATCTAACCGTCAATAGCTTCATTAAATATGCCAATGAATACAAAGACTCTTCAAAGGATAAGCAAAGACTGGCAACTGATCATACGATGCAACAAACTAAATATTTCTTTTTAATCATCACCATATTCGGCTTCATCTTCTTACTTATTCCAATCTATATGGTTTGGAACGTTATCCACCGTGTGGTTAAGCCAATAGAAGAAATCACACATGCAGCAGATCAGTATGAAACAGAAGGCACAGTACTATTCCACCCCATTCAGACAGAGAATGAAATCGGCGCACTCTCACAATCTATCCATAAAATGATGGAGCGCATTCAAATGAATGAGCAAGATCTCCTTTCTCAAAACGAAGAATTAATTACACAGCAAGATGAATTATTCAATCGCCAGACTAAAATGGAATTCGCTTTATCAGAAGCTCGCTTTTCCCGAGTTCGTTTGGAACGTTACAATGGCTTGAGTCATATCCTTTCATTCTCACTGGATAAGCAAGAAGTATGCGATCAAACTTTCGACTATTTAAATCAAGTCTATCAATCCGATTTAGGTTTTCTTTGGCTTCCTAGCAGCGGAATTCATGCATTAAAAGGAATTTCACAAGAATTTTTTGATGAAATAAAATACGAACGGCTAGAGTATATAAGAACCCGACTTGAAACAGAGTCCTATTTCATTATCAAGCGGGAAGCGGAATATGAAAAAGGCATAGCTAGCAGTATTACATATGTCTATGACTTTGTGGTAGGTATCTATAATGTCGATAATGAATTAAGCGTCGTGTCCGTCCTCTCACGTATTGGCAAACCGTTTACGGAAGACGATCAAAAAGATTTATACGGTTTGCTTAAGCGAATTGCCATTGCAGTGGACCGAATTGAGCAATATGAACTCATTAGTCACGAACGTCAGTTGAATCGAAACATCCTAGATAGCATCAATGAAGGCATCCGTTTTGTTTCAAATAGAGATGAGAAAGATAAGTATAATGCAGCCTTATTCGATTTACTGGGCATGGAGCCTGAAACCGAGCACAACGCATGGTCTCGAGAAGAGTGGACGGAGAATTTTCTAAAACAAATCCATGATCCTGTCCGTTACAAAGCATTTCTAGATGAAGCAATTCAATCCGAATCCACGAAATTCATTACTAACGAATATGTACTTTCACTACCTTCTGAACAATCTCGGGTCATGAATGTGTATAGTGTCCCTATTATTATTCAAGATGAAAAAGTCGGTACAATCTTCGTACACCGTGATATTACTCATGAACACGAAGTCAATAAAATGAAAACAGAATTGGTTTCGACTGTCAGTCATGAATTACGCACACCTTTGTCTAGCATCCTTGGATTCTCTGAACTTTTACTAAACAAAGATATGGATGATACCCGCAAGAAACGGTATCTTGAGACGATTCATAGCGAGGCAAACCGCCTAACTGCCCTTATTAATGATTTCTTAGATCTTCAGCGGATGGAAGCTGGTCGTCAATCGTACACGATAGAGGATATATCAATCAATGAAGTGGTCGAAAAGGCTGTGGCTAATTTACTCATTCAATCACCTCACCATACGATAAAAGTGCAAGATCTAACTTATTCATCCATGGTCAGAGCCGACTATAATCGCATTTTGCAAGTATTCACGAATTTGGTGGGAAATGCCATTAAATTCTCTCCTGACGGTGGAAGTGTGAACATCACTCTGTTCAATCAACAAGACGCTGTTACTGTTTCCATAGCGGACGAAGGCATTGGAATTCCTTCAGATACTATTGGACATCTTTTTGAGAAATTTTATCGATTCGATAATAGTTATAGTAGAAAAATTGGTGGTACAGGTCTCGGTCTATCTATTTGTAAAGAGGTTATACAAGATCATAATGGAAAGATTTGGGCCGATTCTGAAGAAAATGTAGGTACGACTATTTTCTTTTCCCTTCCTTTAAAACAGCAATTATCAATAGAAAAAATCGACTTTGATAAACCTTTGGTGGTGATAGTGGAAGATGATGTGAGTATTCCCTTATTACTTGGTGAAGAGCTGTCAAGCAAAGATTTTTCAGTCATTCATCATTCCAAAGTAAGCAAAGCATTTGCATGTATAGAAAAAAGGAAACCTGCCGCAGTCGTCGTTGATCTAATGCTAGACGAAGGTGAAAGTGGCTGGGATCTGATTAGTAAAATGAAAGATCATACTCAAACGGAATCAATTCCTATTGTTATATCTTCTTCACTAGAAAAAGAACCGCTACTGATGGAGAAATTTCATGTTAGTGAATTTTTGACGAAACCTTATCCTCTCAGCAATTTATCATCCATTATCATGGAGACTATGGAACGATCGGATGGACTGATTTTATATCCACAGAACGACTAAAACAGAACGTCCTCTCCATAATGGAGAGGACGTTCTGTTTGTCTATATAGATATGCACTTTAATCAAAATAGTGATTTAACTAATTCGGCCAGTTCATTCGGGCTAAATGGTTTGGGTACAAAATAAGAGGCCCCTTTAGCTAAAGCAACGTCCTGATCTGCTTGCTGCGCTTTCGCAGTGAGCATAATAATAGGTATTGTCAGTTTCAGCGGTTGTAGACGCTCTAATAATTCCAAACCTGTCATACGTGGCATCATGTAATCTAAAAGAATGGCGTCGTATTGCTTGCCTCCGATCTTTTCTAAAGCATCTACTCCGTCTTCAGCTTCTTCTACTTGAAATCCTTCAAATTCCAAAGTGTCCGTGAGCAACATACGCAAAATATCTTCATCATCTACAACTAACACTTTTTTTCCTACATGTGTCAAAGTGGGCACCTCCTTCTATTCTCTTTTATCAAATAACCGATTAGCTAATTTATCGATTCGTCCGAGTACTTCTGCTGGTTGGAATGGCTTAATAATATAGTCGTCTGCTCCAAGCCAGAGCGCAGCCTTAATATCATTTGCACTTTTTCTAGCCGTCATCATGGATACCGTGACATTTGTTTTGGCATGGTCACTCTTTAATCGACTTAATACTTCAAGACCGTCCATTTTTGGCATGACACCATCGAGTAGTACGATAAAATAAGCGTCTGGACTATACCAGTCATCTTCTAGAAACGAAGGGCCATCAGCATACGTTTTTACTGTAATATCAATATCCGAAGAATTTAATCCTAGCAATGTTTGCTGAAGAATTTGCCTGATGAATGAATCATCGTCAACGATAATGACGATCAATTTACGCTTGACTTTTCGTTTACTCTGGTCGTAAATCACCGTTTGATTTCGTCCTGAACGCTTTGCTTCATAAAGTGCCTGATCAGCAGCAGATACCAAGTTGGCAGTATTTCCTTCATATGTTGCACTGCCTGCTGAGAAGGTCACCTCGAACGTCTCTTCATTAGAAGTAAATATAGCGTCATTGAACTTTTCTCGAATTCGCTCAACGGCATGCACTGTATCTTCTGCATGGATGTTATCAAATAATAAAGCAAATTCTTCTCCGCCATAACGGAAGCCATAATCACCTTCGCGCTTTTCTTCTTTAATAATTTCGCCAAACCTTTGCAGTACTTCATCGCCTGCAGGATGTCCATACAGGTCATTTACTTGTTTAAAATGATCCAAATCTATTATGACCAGTGAAAAAGTCGTTTCAGATTGATCGGCTTTTTTAGCCAATATATTAATGGTTTCATCGAAGTAGCGTCGATTGCCCACACCCGTCAAGCTATCTGTAATCATACTGCTACTAATCGCATGCTGACGCATTTGCCGATTGAACAAATAAGGGAAAAAGACATCCATATCAAAAGGTTTTGAAATCAAATCCATAGCACCTCTACGATACGTTTCAATTAAAATTTCTTTCGTCACTTCTTCACTTGAGATGGCTAAAGTCGTGTTTTTTTGTCGCGCAGGTTCTGCAATTTGATCCAGCACTTCAAAGCCTGTCATATCAGGTAATTTTGCATCTATGATGACAATACTTGGTCTCATAGAGTAGAACTGTTCAATTCCACGCTTCCCATTCAATGAAATAATTACTTGAGCTCCAAGCTTCTCAAGCAATTCCTTTAAGTAAGACACGAATTCTAAATCTTGATCAATAATGAGAACGAACGTTTCTGTATCCAGACGATTGATATAGCGATCAGGTAATTGAAATTCTTCTTTTTTCACGTCAATCGTACTATCAAAATGCGAACGAATACGATTCTTCAAATTTTCTAATGAAGAAACAGGTATTTTTTGATCGTTGGATGACGTTAGAATCTCTAATTGTGACGCACAAAAGAGAGACAACTGTTGCAATCCGATTGTCCCGGACGTTCCCTTCAATTTATGAAGAAAATAATATAATTCCCTTTCCGTTAAACTACCACGCGCTTTCCACTCTTCAAAGATATTCTCTGTTCGTTGTGCTAGCATATTCTGGTATTTTTTTTGACTCACAATTTTCCTCTCCGTTCAGCGGAAGCATCCCCATTTCAGCCTATACCTCTGATTCCCCGGTATTCTATCTCTATAAAAAGAGAGCTGGTAATATAGAATATCTATTACCAGCTCAAATCCATATTTACTCTAGACCCATTTCTTCTTTTACTACTTGTGAGATCCGATCTGCATAATCTACACACTGTGCTTCTGTTTCAGATTCGACCATTACACGGACGAGAGGCTCCGTACCCGAAGGACGCACTAGTACTCTTCCCTGGCCATTCATCTCTTTCTCTACCTCATTAATCACTCCGACAATACGCATATTTTCCATGACCGCATATTTATCTTTTACACGAATATTAATAAGTTTCTGTGGATACACTTTCATTTCACTAGCTAGTTCCGATAATTTTTTTCCTGTTTGCTGCATGATGTTAACAAGTTGCAATGCCGTTAGCAAGCCATCTCCCGTTGTATTGTAATCCATGAAGATAATGTGGCCTGATTGCTCACCGCCAAGATTATAATGATTATTACGCATTTCTTCTACAACGTAACGATCGCCTACAGCTGTTTGAACACTCTTCATGCCAAATTCCTCTAGAGCTTTATAGAAGCCCAAATTACTCATCACAGTGGAGACAATTGTATCTGATTTTAACCTGCCTTTGCTATGTAAGTATCGAGCTACAATGAACATAATTTGATCGCCATCGACGATATTACCTTTTTCATCAACTGCGATTAGACGATCACCATCACCATCAAATGCTAGACCGATATCTGCACTTTTTTCTACTACAAGTGTTGCAAGCGCTTCGGGATGTGTAGATCCAACGCCATCATTGATATTCAAGCCGTTTGGAGAAGCACCCATTGTAGTCAGATCTGCATCCAAGTCTGCAAATACATGGGTTGCCAAGACCGATGTTGCTCCATGTGCGCAATCAAGCGCTACATGGATATTTTCGAAGTCCTCATCGACAATTTGTTTCAAGTATTGAATATATTTTTGACCGCCTTCAAAATATTCCGTAATGGTTCCAACGTTCCCTCCAACCGGACGGGGTAATGTATCTTCTTCTGCATTTAATAGTTTTTCGAATTCCTCTTCTTGTGCATCAGTTAATTTAAAGCCAGTATCTCCGAAGAACTTAATTCCATTATCTTCAACGGGATTATGTGATGCTGAAATCATAACGCCTGCCTGGGCGTTCATGACACGTGTTAAATAGGCTACGCCTGGTGTACTAATTACGCCTAACTTCATCACTTCCACACCAACAGATAATAGGCCTGCGATTAAGGCATTTTCAAGCATTAAGCCAGAAATCCGTGTATCTCTTCCTACTAGTACTTCTGCTTTTTCCTCTGCATCTTTAGTGAATAAGTATCCACCGATTCTGCCTAATTTAAATGCCAGTTCAGGTGTAAGCTCCTTGTTTGCTACACCTCTGACGCCATCTGTTCCAAAATACTGTGTCATGTTGTATTCTTCCTTTCGATCTGATCTTAGTAGATCACATTTGGTACGAGCATTACGATTCTTTACTATCATCCGTCTTTTTTGAAACATCAGAAGTTTCACCTGAAACCTTCACCTGAACTTTTAATTTGGAAGGTGTCACTTTAGTAATCCCTTCAGGTTTCTTTATGTCTGCTTCCACTTTTCCGGATTTAGTTATTTTAGTGATATCCAGTTCTACTGGAATTTCTTTGATTGCATCTACTGCACTCTTTGGACCGTGAATGCGAACTGATTGATCTACGGGTGCAGCACTTTCAACGGTTATTCCAGTCGGTGATTGTCCCTTCTGTTGCAACGTTAACGGAACTTCACGACTATATTCCTGAATATCTACTTTGACCGTGACTTCTTCTGGATCCAATGAAACGGAAAGCTTATTTAAGTCACGATCCAATACGCGAACACGAGATTTTTGCTCAAAAGGCTTATCCAGGCTACCCTCGTTTGTAATAGAAGCTTTTACGAAACTAATTGCATCCACAACACTTTTCGCACCTGTAACATTAATCGAAGAGGGTTGAACTCCCATGCTTTTCACTTCATAGCCTTCTGCTAGTAATCTGGTATTCATCTCTGGATCGACACGGAATGATTGAGTTACCTTTTCCTCAATATTGATACTCACTGTTGCAGGGTCAAGTCGAACATCCAGTTTGTCTGATAAGTTTTCTGCTTGTATACGTACATTGTGTTCACCGAGTGTCAAATTTTGCAAATCTAATTTCAGTGTAAAATCCTTTAACAATTTTGTAGTCTGGACAATTTGGGCTGGTCCTTCAATTGTCATATTGACCATGTCAGGTACTCCGGTTACTACCAAATTCTCCGTATCGTAATATACTTCTACGGGTACGTCTTGCATAAGATCAAACATATCACCTATTGTATTACGACTAGATTGATCCTCAGCTTTTACTGATAAAAACAGCATAATGGCTAAAAAAAGAGCAGTCAGTCGTAAAAACCAGGGGCTGTCCATGAATTTATCCATTTTTTCTCTTCCCCCACTTCCATAGAGAAGTATCTGTTTGTCCTGTAGTGTTACCGAACCAGGAAATACGTAATAGTTTTTCGAACTCCTCGATATCTAATTTACGATTGATTTCCCCTTCTACGGCTAGGCTGATGGCACCGGTTTCTTCTGAAACAATGATAGTTACCGAATCAGTGACCTCACTGATACCAAGCGCAGCACGATGTCGTGTTCCAAGTTCTTTGGAGATAAACGCACTTTCTGACAATGGTAAATAACAACCCGCAGCAGCAATACGGTTTTTCGTCACAATGACCGCACCGTCATGCAATGGCGTGTTTGGAATAAAAATATTAATAAGAAGTTCGGAAGTAATGTGTGAATTCATAGGGGTACCTGTTTCAATATATTCACTAAGACCTGTTTCTTTTTCAATGGTGATTAACGCACCAATTCGCCGCTTCGCCATATAGCTAACGGATTTAACGAATGCCTCAATTAAGCGATCACGCTCTTCTTCCTCCTGCATAGCAGTCCGCGCAAAGAGCCTCCCCCGTCCTAGTTGCTCTAAGGCTCTACGTAATTCAGGCTGGAATATGATAATTGCAGCCAAAAAACCGAATCGAAGTACTTCCTCCATCATCCATTGAAGGGTCTTCAAACCGAGCCATTCCGTAATATAGCGGCCTATTAAAATCACGAAAATACCTTTCAATAATTGAACAGCTTTTGTTCCTTTAATAATAGTAATTAACTTATAGAGTACGAACCAAACAAGAAGCACATCCACAATATTTTTCAGTATTTCTATTGGTGCTAATGTTGTTACTTGCTCCAAACCCGGCATGTGCTTCCCCTACCTTTAAAAAGTTCTTATGCATCTAGTATAACATAATTCCCAACTAACATGCCCAACTAAAAGGTATTGTACATCTGAATGAAAAGTAAAAAAGTGATGCGTAAGCTCAGAAGCCGCATCACTTTACATTCTATTCCTTCATTCATCTTCAAGCTTTTGTTCCTTTGAGGTAGGAATAATATCTTTTGCAACGGACTTCATCTTATACCACAGCCAATCAAAGATTTCGTTGATTTCTTCACTTGATCCTGTTATAACGGCTGTTGAAGCCATATACTTAGACCCTTTAATGACTGTGACATTGCCATCCACTTCTCCTTCAATTCGAAGGTCTCCATTCTTCACGACTAAGTCCCCTACAACCGTTTTACCAGCTGGAACAACAACTGTTTCCCCTTCAACAACTAAATTAGGCTGCTTCGTAAATGAAAACTGCTGTTCATTTTCAAAACTCGAGAAGA
Source organism: Sporosarcina ureae (assembly GCF_002082015.1). Lineage (GTDB taxonomy): Bacteria > Bacillota > Bacilli > Bacillales_A > Planococcaceae > Sporosarcina > Sporosarcina ureae_A. The sequence goes on from NZ_CP015109.1 coordinate 1,640,622, forward strand.
AAGATGCACTCATTAGTAGTAGAAACATCGCAGCCGCCACCATAAATGGATGCTGTCGGAACCACTTATTCGGACCTTTCTTCATCGTTTGTTTTGGCAATCTTGCTGTCACGCCATCGACAAATCCTACTGGTGCTTCCACTACATCTATTCCCTTAAATAGAGTAACGGTTTGCTCTAGTTCTTCAAATGTTTCTCTGCACTCTTCACATAGTTTCAAATGTTCATTCATGATCTGCTCTTCTTCATTGGTGATCTCACCATCAAAAAACGCATGCATATAATGGACAACATGTTTAGGACATTTTTCCATGAATCCAACCTCCTACATACTCCCCATTTGTTGTCGAAGCGCTTCTCTTCCTCGATGCACTCGTGTTTTTACCGTGCCGAGTGGCATCTCCAAAATATCAGCGATTTCCTGCAACTGTAGGTCTTCCATATATCGCAAAATAATAATCGTACGGTATTTATCGGGCAGCCTGTTTACTTCGTACTGAACACGATCTTTCATTTCCATCTTTTCTACTTCTTCCTCCGGTAACTGTTGATTCGTTGCGATTTGCGAATACATATTCAAGCCTTCCGTCCCTGGTACTGTTGCATCTAAGTAGTAATCAGGCTTTTTCTTTCGAATGCGATCAATACATAAATTAGTAGCAATACGGTACAGCCAGGTAGAAAATTTCCGCTTTTGATCAAAGGTTTCCAAGTTTACGTAGGCGCGCACAAAGGCTTCTTGTGCAATATCTTCCGCCTCCGCTGCATTGTTTAACATCCGGTAACACACTTGATATAGACGGTGCTGAAAATGGATGACAATTTCCTCAAAAGCTTCCTGATTACCATGTAAAACTTCTTTTACTCGTTTGTTAATTAATTCGTCCAATAGGCTTCACTCCCGCTCCTATGCGGCTGTCCCTTTATATACGTTAGAAGCTTCATTTAGTTTCACTTTTTTCATTTATTATGTCCAGAACTATTTTATCATTATTCCTCCTGCCAGTGCTAGCGGCTTTCTTAATAGAAAAAAGTGATTAAAACCAGTAGGCTTTAATCACTTCGATAGATTATAGTAGTTTTTCACCGAATAGCGATCCCATAAGTCCGACTGCCACATCTGCCGTCTTATTATACTCATCCAGTACAGGGTTTACTTCGACGAATTCCGCGGATGTAATAACATTTGCATCTTCTAGCAATTCCATAGCTAGATGGCTTTCACGGTATGTGATTCCACCTGGTACCGGCGTTCCAACCCCAGGGGTATAAAGCGGGTCCAAACCGTCCAAGTCTAATGACAAATGAATACCATCTACCTGTCTTGAAGCAAAATATTCAAGCGTTTGCTGTATGACCGCTGACATACCATAACGATCGATTTCATGCATGGTAAACACCTTCACGCCTTTTTCTTTGATCAATTGCCGTTCACCAGGATCTACTGAACGCGCTCCGATAATTACCACGTTTTCTGGATTGATTTTCGCACCTTCTTTATGCACATTCACCAATTGCTCATGTCCTAGCCCCATGCTGACCGCGAGTGGCATACCATGGATATTTCCTGAAGGAGACGTTTCGCTTGTATTCATATCTGCATGCGCATCATACCAAATAACGCCAAGATTTTTATAGTGTTCCGCCAACCCCGCAAGCGTGCCTATTGCGATACTGTGATCACCGCCAAGTACTAATGGAAACTTGTTGTTTCCTACAATGGTCGAAACTGTCTTAGCAAGTTCTTCAGTCGCTTCTGTCACCTCTGTTAAGTTCTTCAACCCAACTTCATTACAGGATACATCGTGGATAGGAGAAACAGAAATATTCCCTTCATCTGTTACGTGATGACCTAATGCTTTCAAACGCTCTATCGCTCCTGCATATCGAATCGCACTTGGTCCCATATCCACTCCACGTCGACTCTGACCAAGATCTACAGGTACTCCTATTAGAGAAATATCTAACTCGCGCATAGCTAATCCTCCCATCTGTATTCTTTATTTAAAAGTAGAAAGAAAATCTCTCATTTCTTTCGTACCTTCTAATGACATCGGTCGACCATAGTAGTAACCTTGACCTTCACGGCATCCTAAATTGTAGAGCATTTTTGCTTGTTCTGGTAATTCTATTCCTTCCGCTACTACATTTAAACCTGCTGTATCAGCAAGTGTTACAATTGCCTTGACAATGGCCTGACTGTTTTCATTCTCCAATATATCTCGTACAAACGCCATATCGATTTTCAACGTATCGGCTGGAAGTTCTTTAATATAACTGAACGTACTATACCCTGTACCGAAGTCGTCAATTGCCACAGTAATACCTGTACTCCGAAGTCGTTGAATGGACTCTTTCATACCTTCTGTATCCATAAATGAGCTTTCCGTCAGTTCCAGCTCCAGCATCTCAGGTGGTACATGGTATTCTTTAATGATATTCAAGACAGTGTCAACAAATCCCTCTTCTTTCATTTGGACTGTGGAGACATTCACAGCGAATCGGCATGTCTCACCAGCCGCCACCTCTATCTCTGCGCGCTTACACACCTCACGTAAAATCCATTCCCCGAGCGGTATGATAATTTTCGTTTCCTCAGCAAGCGGAATGAACTTATTAGGAGGAATCACTCCTAAATCCGGATGATTCCAACGTACAAGTGCTTCCACGCCTGTCAATTCGCCAGTGTCCAGCAACACTTTCGGCTGATACTCAAGATAAAAATGTCGTTGTTGCACACTTTTACGTAATTCATTTTCCAACAAAATCCGCTCTAATGACACCTTTGAAGTTCCAGGTTTGTACATTACCGTGTCTCCACCACCGTGCATCTTGACCTTGCCTAATGCCAATGTAGCTTTAGTGATTAAATCAGAAGGGTGGTCTGCATGTTCAGGATACATAGATACACCGCAACTTATAGACAATGTGTAGGTTTGCTCTCCAACTTGGATAGGCTGTTCTAAGAAGCTACGAATATTTTCCGCATGATGATAAAACTCTTCTGCGTCTGGCAATCCTGATATAATGAACGCAAATTCATCTCCTGCAATACGAGCTAACAGGCTTTCAGGACCTGTTCTCTTTTTCAGCCTTTCTCCAACCATTGCTAATAAATAGTCTCCTGCTTCATGTCCAAGTAAATCATTTGCATAGCGTAGACGATCAATATTCATATGCACGAGAGCAAATACTTGCTTGCGGGTACGTGCTCTTTCAAATGCTAGTGCCAACTGTTCTCTAAATGAATTTCGGTTCATTAAGGATGTCAATTGGTCATTGTAGACAAGATATCTAATTTTCTCGTCTGATCTCACACGTTCTGTGACATCTCGCATGACGACTAAAAGTTTATCTTTATATTCAACCGAATCTTTTACTTCATCAATTTTTGCTTCCATGATGTGTAACCCATTTTTACTATCTAAAAAAGAATATTCCAAATTAAGTGCATGGTGTTGATATTTTCCAAATTGTAAAATCTTCTTTTCTACCTTTTGGCGATTTTGCTTATAGATATATGAATAGAATGAGTTGGAATATAGTTCATCAACCGAATGCCCAAGAAGCTTCTGAAAGGATGGGGAAACGTAGTAAAACTTCCCTTGCCGGTCAATGACGGCAATATAATCAGATGCATTGTCTGTAATAATTTCATAAAGATCTGCATTTTTTCGAATTTCTAATTCCATTTTCTTTCTCTCGGAAATATCATAGCGAATCGCAATATATTGATAGGGTTTCCCTTTATCATTTAAAAATGCGACAATTGTCGTGTCTACCCAATAAGTTGAACCATCCTTGGCACGATTACATATATCTCCACGCCAAGTATTGCCTCTCCCAATCGTGGCCCACATCTCTTTAAAGAATGTTGCATGATGATAACCCGAGTTGACAATACGTTGATTAGCACCAATTAATTCTTTTCGTGAATACTTAGAAATCTTTTCGAAATGTTCGTTAGCATATTGAATTGTTCCTTTTGAGTCGGTGATTGCGACAATAGCTGCCTGTTCTAATGTATAGGCAATATCACTAAGAACCTTATGTATTTCTTTTTCACTACTAGACTCAACAAATGCATCCATACCGTTTAGAAACTCTTGCATAGCTATACCACTATCCCTATACCTAGTTATTTTTCATCATGCACACAAGATAAACTACCTATATGTGATACAGTTCATTATACATGATTATTCAAATTGTTCTATATGATTGGGGATTTTAGTCAACAAAAAAACCCTTTATTTTTAAAATAAAAGGAATCGACATGTAAAATATAGAATTGTTCACACATTAGTAAAATGGCTGGGGTAGCTGGATTCGAACCAACGAGTGACGGAGTCAAAGTCCGTTGCCTTACCGCTTGGCTATACCCCAACGAATAGTTAGTTATTCTTTTCTAAAGGTAAGACAAACATGGTGGTGGGGGACGGATTCGAACCGCCGAACCCGGAGGGAGCGGATTTACAGTCCGCCGCGTTTAGCCACTTCGCTACCCCACCGTGTTAAAATTGCGATAAGCTTCGCATTGCTGCGTCAGGCTTCAGGCTTCATTCGCTCAATCAGTCACGTACCTGAGTACGCTCCTTCTTTCTCTTACTTGCTTCCTTGCATTACTTTAACATGTTAAATGGTGACCCCTACGGGATTCGAACCCGTGATACCGCCGTGAAAGGGCGGTGTCTTAACCGCTTGACCAAGGGGCCATGAAAGTGTTCATGGAGCTTCCAGCCGGACTCGAACCGGCGACTTCTTCCTTACCATGGAAGCACTCTACCTGCTGAGCTATGGAAGCATAAAAAATGGCTCCGCAGGTAAGACTCGAACTTACGACCGATCGGTTAACAGCCGATTGCTCTACCACTGAGCTACTGCGGAATAATAATAAATGTAATACGTTTGACGACAAAAACCATTATAGCATGTTTTCTAAATCTCTGCAAGAAATACTTTTAAATCACTCAAGCTTTTTTAATTATAGTGGGCATAGTCATATACGTCAAGAGTTTTTCATATAATAGTTTAGACTTCACATAGTTAAGGAGATTGGCATGATAAAAAAACTTCTCTTCCTTCTTGTATTGATTGCACTATTCTTAGCTTTTATTCCTCAATTGGCCAAGCCTTCTTCTACCTTGAAGACGGTTTTCCGATTGACCGAACAACCTGCGGTGATAGTGAAAGGTACACAAGGTTCTGCATTGACCATCAATATTTCATTCGGTGATAAAGAAGTGGAGGAACTTCTTGAAAAATTATCACAACCCTATCCTTTATTGTTTATCGATAGTGACTGGGCTTCACGCTTCCCTCACATTACAGAGCAAATTAAACAGCGTTCTATACCTGTTGCATTACTCGGGACGGAAGGGAAAGATTATGAAAGCGATCTAAATTTGTTGAGCAAGCAACTCCAAACGTTTGAAGAATTGTTTAGCAAGCGACCTCTTTGGTTTCGTACAGCCGATGAAGAATTCCCCTTAGTACTGTTGCAAGAATTAAGCGAAGCAGAAATCAATGCCCTTGGATCTACTGTCCGCTGGTCTGGCGGCACATTACCGAAAGCTTCTAAGGGTGAAATTATTGTCGTGCCGTATGCCCGTAACGAACACGTAGCCACAGCTGAAATTCAACGATTAATTGCCAGCCGCACTTTTCAATCCGTAGAGGACCTGTTATTTCGATCATCTGTAAAAACCAAAAAAATTCCACAATAAAAAACTGACTGGAGAAAAATCTCCAGTCAGCTTTTTTTGGATTTACTCGCTTGTTTTTTCGCGTTTTTTCTTTCAGTTCTGCGTTGATCCAGCTTTGCTTTATCAACATCGGATTGTTTGTTGTATTTAGGCAATATTAATAACTGATACGCATTCACCGCAAGTAGCGGAAATAAAAGAATCGTTACCCATTCATCTTTGTTACCTGAAGTGACCATTAGCGCCGGTAACCACTCAAGCGTCGTGATGACAACCATGAAGAATAATGCAGAAATTAATGCATGTTTTTTTGTCCACTGTGCTTTAAAGTATGCCGTCACTACGGATACTGCAATTAAGGTGATGAGTAAGAAAATATACAATAACGTACGACTTGTGTCTGCTTTCGTTAATTGAAAACGGAAAAAGACTAAGTCAAACAGTACGACTACTATGATCAGCATCTGCACCCAATTCCATAATGTTAGCGTACGGAACATATTCACGCCAAATTGATGGACGGTTAAATAAGCAAAGAAGCCCATCTGTGCAACTACACTCATTGTAAATCCTAAGAAAATCATCCATAAGAAAGCACCAAGAAATTGCCATATCTCGCCTGCTTGTAAGTATCCATAGAAAAAGTCCCAACGTACAATTAGACCGACAACCGCTGTAATCGCTCCGCCAATTGCCATTGCGCGCAAGAAAAATTTAACCCAATTTCGTATTGTCACAGTACTGTTCCCCTTTTTATCATGTCCATCCTAGTGTATCAACGATCGACGAAAAAATCTATTTCATTGAACGATTCATGCATATTCCTTCTTATATTGTGAACAATAAATGAAAATACAAGTGGAAGGTTGAGTGGAATGAAAAAATTTGCAGTTCTTTTTCTATTCCTTCTATTCCTTACGGGTTGCAGTGGAGGTCATCAGGCAGCACCAAGCTATGATGAAATGAAAAAGATGATGACAGATGCAATCCAAACGGAAGACGGAAAAAAGGCACTCCGTAAATTGATGACTGATCCTGAGTTCAGGGAGCTATTAGTACTCGAACAGCCCGAAGTCAAGCAGAGTATTGAGAATGTATTGCTTTCTAAAGAAGGTGAACGTTTTTGGAAAACGGCTTTTGAAGACCCTAAATTCACGGAGTCCATTGCAAAAAGCATGAAAAAACAACAAGCGGATATCATGAAAGATTTGATGGGAGATGCTTCTTTTCAAAAAGAAATGGAGAAGTTTTTTGGTCAACCAGACATGATGAAACAGATGGAGAACATCGTGAATTCAGCTACGCTCAAGAAAGAAATGGAGAAGGCCATAGAGGACACAATGAATAGCCCCCTCATGCAAGCGAAGTGGCAAGAACTAATTATGAAGGCTGGTAAAGGTACTGCAGAAGAATCCTCTAAGGAGGAGGGGGGCGGCAAAGAAGAAAAAACAGACGAAGAAGGCAAGTAATCCTTTCTTCGTCTGTTACATTTTATTTTTGCGTTTTCTCGATTACTGTATCGGCAACGTCTAAATAGATTTTTCCTATCGGATGATCTTCTGCATAGACGGAAGGTGCAAAATCCGTTTCATTCCAGTCAGGCTGACCGAGAGGGATTTGACCTAATAATTCCGTACGCAGTTCTTCAGAAAGACGAATACCGCCGCCTTGTCCAAAGACATACTCTTTCTCACCTGTTGCTTTCGATGCGAACCAAGACATGTTTTCAATCACACCGAGCAACTCATGTTCAGTCTGTAACGCCATTGCCCCTGCACGTGCTGCAACGAATGCTGCGGTTGGGTGTGGAGTAGTAACGACAATTTCTTTTGAAGTTGGAATCATTTGGTGAATATCAAGCGCCACGTCACCTGTTCCTGGTGGTAAGTCAAGCAACAAGTAATCCAATTCGCCCCAGTCCACGTCGCGGAAGAACTGATCCAACACTTTCCCAAGCATAGGTCCACGCCATACAACGGGTGCGTTATCTTCAACGAAGAAGCCCATTGATATCACTTTGACACCAAAACGTTCCACTGGTATGATACGATTTTCCTTGACTTCAGGCATAGCAGTAATACCCATCATATCGGGAACACTGAATCCATAAATATCTGCATCGATCAACCCAACTTTTTTGCCGCGTCTAGCTAAAGCTACTGCTAAGTTGACGGACACCGTAGACTTTCCTACGCCGCCTTTACCAGATGCAATCGAGATAAACTCAATATTGGATAAAGGCGATAAGATATCTTGAGTTACTGCTTCCGTTTCTGTACCACGGAATTGTTCTAACACCTCTTTAGGTAGCTCTTCAAATCGAATGCCCACCGAGTCGGCTCCTGCTTCTTTCAACGTTTCGACTATTTTTGATTGTAGCGTCAATTGCTCTCCGGTATTCACTTTCGCAATCGCGATTTTAACACTGACATGTTCTTTCTCCGGTTTAATGGTTACACCCACAATACCATTCGTTTCTGCCAATGTTTTATGTAAAAACGGATCTTCCAATGCGCCAATCAGTTCACGGACTTGTTGTTCATTAATCACATGTAACACTCCTAACTGAATTCATTCACTCCCTTTCAGTATATCATATTCCCTATTCACTAAAACGTCATATGCTTCATTGTTCTTCAGCAAGTTGATATTTCACAATTCCATCTACAATGGCTGCAGCCACTTTTTTCTGATACGATTTCTTTGCCAATAGTTTTCTTTCTTCCGGATTGGATAAGAATCCTGTTTCCACCAACACAGCCGGCACTGGCACTTTTTTCAATAAATAGACCCCCGTGATTTTCATGGCCTCTCGCTCTGTATTTTTCAACTGATCACGCAACTCATTTTGTATGGATGTCGCCAGTTGCTTACCTTCCGGATGACCACCTGGATGATAGAACACTTGCGCCCCTCTCCAGCGTTCTTCAGGAATTGCGTTAACATGTACGCTAATAAATAGATCTGGCTTAGACTCTATTGCCATGCTTTCACGTAGTTTCAGGTCTGCGAACTTCCTGCTACGCATTGAAGTAAACGTCTCGGATGGTGCATGTTCCGCTACTGCGTCGCCGCTTTTCTCCCTCGTCATTTCTACAGTTGCACCTTTTTTCTTCAATAGTTTACTCACTTCATGAGAGATGTTCAATGTAATATCTTTTTCAATGAGTTCACCTGCCGAAGCACCTCCGTCTTCCCCGCCATGTCCAGGATCAATGAGAATACTTACCCCACCGAGTTCTGAGGGCAGAAAGAAGCCACGATCAGATGCTTTGACTCCGTATAACACTCCACCTAACGAGAAAAATATTAGCAACCCTGCCACAAGCCACTTTTTCATACAGACACCGCCTTTTTCTTTCACTATACGCTTGGTCTTTTAAGGTTATGTCTACGTAGTAGATGATAACCATTTAGAGTTATATAAAGTGAAGATCACTTTGCTTACGCAATAGAATTTCAAAGGTAAAGGTATCAATGCACCGCGTTCCAGGCGGATGCGTTCAGGAAAGCCCCCGGAGATCTTATCTTCCCTGAGTCACCGCCCACAACGACGTACAGCTTTTAAACGTGTAATTGAAGTGTTATAAGCACACACTACGTTACTACGCAACAAATGAGACACTCTACGGAAGAATGCAAACACAAAAAAGCTGTCATAAGAAGATTTTCACTTCTTACGACAGCTTTGGTTTTACAAATTATTTTGTTTCTCCTTCCCAAGCTAACATGCCGCCTACCATGTTTGTTACATCGAATCCTTCGTCTGCCATCAGCTCTTGCGCGCGACCACTTCTGCCGCCTGAACGGCATACGAGGATGTAAGGCGTTTCAGTATTTAAGTCATGCATTGCAACAGGTAGGTCACCAAGCGCGATGTGTTGCGCACCTGGAATAATGCCTTCTGCTACTTCGTTGTCTTCACGTACATCGATGATATTCAGTTCTTTACCGTTTTCTAGTTGCTCTTGTACTTCTTTTGCAGTTAATTCCTTTAAGGTCATGAGTAGTATCCTCCAAAGTGTTTAATGTACCCTTATTCTATCTTGCAGAGTTAAGCATTGTCTATTGAAATGAACTAATTAGTGCTGTTGTAATTCTTTCATAGTATGCCCACGGTTTTCCCATAATCTAGTTGTCTCGGCTAATTCAACAATTGCCGGGATATAGCGCTCGGATTCTTTAATAGGCAGTTCCAACCCGGATATAAATAATGAAAGTTCCGTCATGAAGTCACCGCCACTGACTTGCAAATTATATACTAGTTCGGATACTTCTTCGTCTACATCCAATTGATCACCGAAGTCCTGTTTTAGCATATCCTTGACTATTGACTGCTCTGATGTTTCTTGAAAATATTCTTCGTCAATGAATCGCAGTAATTCATCTTTTTCTGGTACATAATACGGCTTACCGGCTGCATTTCGTTTTAGGATTTCTGTTTCATCCTCTTCGCTAGTCGCTTCAGCTACAAATTCGTTGGATTGAATATAAACGAAACTCCCCTCTAGTTCTGCTTTTACTTGCTCTGACTGCAAGAAATTTTCCACTTCATTCAGTAAAACCTTTTCTTCATTTTGGTCATTGTAGATCTCAATTACTTTTTCAATAGGTACAATCCCATACAGATTCGTGCACGCCACAATATATTTCAGTACTAATTCTTCATTCATTGTATACACGCCTTTCAATTACTCTGATATATTTTCTATGTATTCTTTCTGTATTGTATCAAATTTGTCTATCGTGTGTTCTAGTCAACGGTAATCTAAATCACTTATGAAGATTTCATAATATACTATACCAACTAGAAAATTCGGGAGGAATAGTATGGGTGCTATAAATGGTAAAGAGTTTGTACGTAGAATAAATGAGCAGAACGCTGAGATTTGGCTGGATGGACAACAATTGAATGGACCTATCTCTGAACATCCGGCTTTTAAAGGGCTTATAGAAACAAAGGCTTCTCTATATGATTTACAGCTGTCACCCACACATAAGTCTCTAATGACATATGTTTCGCCAGTCACAAATGAGCAAATTGGACTTTCTTACTTACAGCCCAAAACCAAAGCGGATTTACGGAAACGCAGAGTCATGACAGAAGAATGGGCTAGACTTTCTTGCGGCTTACTTGGCAGGAGTCCTGATTACCTGAATACGGTGATCATGAGCTTTGCCTCTTCTTCTCCCCATTTGCTCGGCAAGGAAAACTGCTATCCAGAACATATTCAAGCCCTGTATGAACGAGCACGTGAAGAGGACTTATCTTTTACTCACACTTTCATTGCGCCACAGGTCAATCGATCTCTAAGTGCCTTTCATACGTCGGATGAACCGGTCTCCGCGAAAATTGTAGGCAAGACATCGGAAGGGCTTATTATTAAAGGAGCAAAGCTACTTGCAACACAGGGTGGCTTGACGGATGAGGTATTGGTATTTAGCACGCCCTCGTTTCTTGGGGATCCTGACGAAGCTTTCGCCTTTTCAATTCCTTCCGATACAGAAGGTTTGCGCTTTCTTTGTAGAGAATCATTTGTAGGTGGGAGTTCAACATTTAATTACCCACTGAGTTCAAGGTTTGAAGAGATGGATGCTGTAGTTGTTTTCGATAATGTTCTCGTCCCGTGGGAACGTGTATTCTTTCATCACAATGCCGAAGTAGCATCAGAGTTTTTTTCTATGAGTTCGTTCCACCCGTTTGCCACACATCAAGTCATTACGAGACAGATCGTCAAAACGGAGTTCATGCTGAATTTAGCAGAACAGCTCGTCCAAACGATTAATATAGCGGAATATCTTCACATTCAAGAAAAACTGTCTGAAATAATTATTGGACTTGAAACCATGAAGGCATTACGAGATAAATCGGAGGCTGATGCGGTATTCGACCAATGGGGATATATGTGTCCAAGTGCCATACCACTTCAAGTAGCCAGCAATATTTTCCCGAAAGTCTACCCGCGTTTCAGTGAGATCATTCAGCTGATTGGAGCCAGCGGGATGGTTGCGTTACCTACGGATAAGGATTTCCAGTCGACTATTCAACCTGATCTAGCAAAATACTTACAAGGAGCTACAAAAACCGCGATAGAACGTGTACAACTGTTTCGATTGGCTTGGGATTTAACGATGAGTTCTTTCGGCACAAGACAAACACAATATGAACGGTATTTCTTCGGAGATCCAGTGCGCTTATCAGGTCATCTGTACCGATCCTATCCTAAAGATGCAGGGCAGGAAATGATACGTCGTTTACTTTCAGATTAAGTATGATGTCAGCAATTCACCTAAACTATTCAGACACATATCTATTACAGGTAGTTCACTAACGACATCAAGACTCACATTTTCTTTTATCAAAAGTTACCGAATAACACAATGCCCCTAGGCCAGATTATATAGCCTAGGGGCGTTGTATTATCTAACAGGTATTTCTTGAAAGTCAATGCGAATGAATTTACCTGTTTCAGCTGAATAGGTGACACTCACAATCACACCGAACTCCCGCCCTTCCTCTTTTAACCAGAGCTGAAACTTCTCCACACTGGTAACTTGCTTTGAGTCGGTTGCGAGATGCAAATAATCCTTGATATCTGCATGAGGATATTTGAGCATCGTTTGCTTGATAGCGAGTCTTGACCATTTGGCATATGCCGGTACTTCCACTTTACTAAATGCAGTAAATGGCGGATCACCAATGCCCGAGCCACTTGTCAATAAAACGCCAAGTGCCAAACTTATTTTCGCAAAGATGGCGCACACCTCCTTCAAGAATAGCATGCGCTGTTTATAGTCAATCAATTCTAAAAATAAATATCACAAAAGTTATCTGATGTTTTTCTTGTTTAGGTTGTCATCGTCTGCTCTTCCTGCACACCAGGCCACATTTGTTTTGTATACGCCATATCCCAGAACATATACTCGTAACGAGTCGTATTAAGGAAAATTTCCTCTAATCTAAGTAATTCTGATTCAGGTTTTCCTTCTGCAGTTTCATCCATTAATTCTAAGCACCAAGTAGCCAACTCTCCGAAATCTTCTGATGAGTACATGCGAACCCAGTCACCATACAAAGGATGATTCAACGCTCCCGGCAACTCAGCCAGCTCTTTGCCGATCTCCCAATAGCTCCACGCACACGGCAATAATGCAGCGACAACTTCCGCTAACGAACCGTTTTGACTGACATGCAGCATATAGTGCGTATATGCCAGGACAATTGGAGACGGCTTTGCATTCTCAAGTTCTTCTTCTGTAATGCCAAAACGAGCTGCGTATTTACGATGAAGCTCCATTTCTGTGTTTAATGTACCGTTAAGCAACGCAGCGAATTTCCCCATCATCTCGACGTCGGTCGCTTTCATCGTGCCTACAGCAAACACTTTCGCATAGTCAATTAAATACAAATAGTCTTGCACCATATAAAAACGAAACTTCTCTTGATCTAGCGCGCCACTGCCAATCTCCTGAACAAATGGGTGGCTATGATTCTGTCTCCAAATCGGTAATGTCTTCTCTAACAAACGCTCAGTGAACTTCATGTATACTCTCCCCTTTTTCGTAGTAAATGAAAAAACCACTTCTTGACCAGAAGTGGCGGAGAGACATCACAGAGCACGAAAATAGGCTACGTAACATCAGCACCACTTCCTTACGCCGGTATGAACCGGATCAAGTTAAAGGGTTAAAGCAAAATGCTTCTCTCAGCTCCGTAGAGCACCCCTAGCGGTAACGACTATTTCATTTGTATATCCATTGTAGACATATCTTGTCAGAGGAGTCAAACAAATTGAGATTATTTTGACAAGAGACACGAAGTATTCATTTATTATTCTAGATGATCTTTTAGCTTTTTCTGAACATCTTCTTCTATCTTTTTCACGCGTTCTTCTTTTAGCTTACGTCTTGGTTTAGGATGAAACCATTCAATTTCACCATTAATAAAAGTTCCTTTAAACTCTTCACCCTGAATCTTCAATTTAAATATCTGAAGTGGTCGGGCTTGATTGCTGCTAATCGAACGTTCGATTTCAATATTATCCGCTTCATTCCGAATCCCTTGCTCAGATAACAACTCCAACACTTTATCCTCTATGGCAATTATTTCTTCTTCACCGACATCTTGCTTGGGATGTGGATGGAGCCAATGAATTTCACCATCGTGATAGTCACCCTTATACTTACGACCTTCCAAGATGAGCTTAAACTGAATTCGCTCGTAATGCCTGTCTTCAAAAACCTTTTCCGCTTCAAAGTCGTCTACCACAGGAACCACCTCCAAAAATAGTATCAAGTCTTTTATCTACAGAATAGCTCATCTTACTTCATCCACTACTACTAATTCAAGTGATCTAGCCCGAACTTTTATTTCCCAGTCGTTCAAATTCATTTATAAATTCCTCTTCAAAAAAGTTAATTTAAATACATCTCAGCAATAGGTTGTTGTCAGACCAATCATAGTGCCAAGACACTTGAAATAAAACCAAAATCAAGTGAAAAATTGATGATCACGGTCAGCCTAATAGCCGTTCGATCTATGATCACTTTGCTCATTATTAGCCTGCATAACAAATTCCCACTGGTGTAACGACCTTATTACAGCTATTACTACTATACACAGTTGAGCTTATACACTCAAAACACTAATAATTCTACTTGGATTGATATCAGGGTACAGCTTATGAAATGTCTTCACTCTCATGTTTAATGATACCCTGATTTCTGTTTTTCAATCATTTGAAATGGCACGCTAACTATTTTGTTGTACTGGTACCTAAGTGGTTCGAAGACATTCCAATGCGCGAACTAGAAGTCATATAGTTATTTGTGTAAAAGTAGTCTGTTTTACGAAAAAACCCAACAACTCTTCAGAATTGTCGGGCCGTTTTTAGTACTTTCTTAAAAAACTTGGTTTCGTTTGATACCATTCGTCGCTAATCAAATGGTGACAGACTGAAATAATCCGCTCTATGACTTGCGTCTGGTTTGCTAATATACGGATGGTGAAGCCCGGAACAGCAAGCTTAGATAATCCAAATGTAAATTCTCCAGCTTCTTGTTGAATCGTCTCATATAGCCGATCCAATAAAGCATCACTTGTTTTTTCTCCAACGACAATGAACGAACCTAAATGTGTGTACCCTTCCATAAAGCCTAACCCATTCATATGCTGAGATGCTGGATGAAGTTTAATATGGTCAAAGGCAACTAGTTGTTGTTCCATATAAATCTCCGTTTTCAAACGAAGCATATCGTAGCTGAATTTTTCTCCTTCCGGCGACCAGCCAGGAGTTAAAATATCGGAATATAACAATGTTGCGCCCTTTTCCATATATATACTATTCTTCTGATAACTACTAGCATCTTTGTATGCAATAATTGCATCTGGTAAGTACTCTAGATAACTGTCTTTCTTCATATGAAAGATTGCCTCTTGGTACACTTGCTTGGTGGGCGTTTTGTATACTTTTGTCGCCGATTGAGTTGTCAATGTCAGCTTCGCTTGTTCACCAAGCGTAACTTTCATTTGATACCGATCCCCATCTAAATAGCCACCGCCAGGATTCAATAAATAATAGCATGGATAATTATTATTATTGAAATAGACAGGGCGCATCACTTTAAACGCACCCTGAAAGTAGACACTTTTTGCCACGGAGCGCCCTAGGCGATTTTCCATGACAAGGTCAAGAACGCCTGTCCATTCAGACATCTTGTCCTAGTCCTTTCAACAAAGCATGCTTCCTGACCCACTCTACCACTTCATCTAATCCTTGATCATCTTTTAAATTAGTGAAAAAGAAAGGTTTATTTCCTCGGAATACTTTTGTATCAGACTCCATGACTTCAAGACTTGCTCCGACATATGGCGCTAAATCAGTTTTATTTATAATAAACAAATCTGATTTAATCATTCCTTGTCCGCCCTTACGCGGGATTTTCTCACCCTGGGCTACGTCAATTATATAAATGGAAAAGTCTACGAGTTCCGGACTGAATGTAGCCGCTAGATTATCACCGCCACTCTCTACGAAAATCAGCTCGACGTCTGAGTGTTTTTCCTCCAATTCATTAATCGCTGCAAAGTTCATTGATGCATCTTCACGAATTGCCGTATGTGGACAGCCTCCTGTTTCCACTCCAACAATGCGGTCTTCTGGAAGTATACCGTTTGCGACTAAAAACTTGGCATCTTCTTTCGTATATATATCATTAGTAATGACTGCCATACTTACTTCACCGTCTAAAGCGCGTGTAATCTTTTCGACCAGCATGGTTTTTCCTGCGCCCACTGGTCCGCCGACACCTATTTTAATTGCTCCCATTCTAAGCACATCCTTATTGTCAATTTCATTATGTTTATTATGAACTAAAAATACGTATCCCAACACGTTCGTGTTGCATCTGTGAAAGTTCGAGTCCTGGCGATACGACACCAAACTCTTCTTGATCTAACTCCATAATTTTTTCTGTTGTTTGCTGAAGTTGTTGTTGAAACGTGTAAATAATCTTCTGCCCTGCAGTTTGTCCAAGGGGGATGGCCCGTACGGCATTTTGCACAAGACTAACGACCGTCGAATATAAATAATATAAAATCGTCGTATTCTTTTCTACTTGAAGGTGATGTCCGATCATTGTAAAAACAATAGCCGGATGGCCGAAAGCTTGTTTGTCATGAATTTTCTGCGCGTAGATAGATAACACCGGTATTTTGTAAATAGATTCAGCAATATCTAACATCCTGTCACCCATACGCTGTGTCCCATCACGTGATTCGCGAGCAAGATTCTGCACAGTCAATATGCGATCCAATTCCCAAATCCTATCAAGATCATCCGTATCAAGTGCTTCATAAACAAGTCTTACAGCCAAACCATCTGCATACGCAAGCTGTTCATGCACATAGACATTCAACCAATCAGAAAACGTATTGGCATCGGTAACCTTGTCGTTTTGAATATATGTTTCCAGTCCAAATGATTGGCTAAAAGAGCCAATAGGAAAACTGGAATCGCATAGCTGTAACAAAGACAGTGCGTTATTAGTCATGGCTATGCCCGATATGACGGAAAGCCTTTGCAACTTTCCGTTCTTCTCGCTTGAATGGAATACCCATTTCTTGTAGCAAGTCCTCGACTAAATAATCATACTGAACAAGCATATCCTGATCCTCAAACTGCGCAGGTAAATGACGATTTCCAAGCTGATGAGCAATCGTTCCCATTTCAAGCATCGTGCGTGGGCTAATAATAATTAAATCATCAGAAAGTACATCAATCAAAATAATATTTTTATCATCCATAAAAAGAACGTCTCCCGCTTCCAAATCACGCGGTTTTTTTAATCGAATTCCAATTTCACGCCCGTGATCGGTTTCCACACGTTGAATTCTCTTCATTAAATGCGCGCTTTCTAAGTACACTTTCTCTTTATGAAGGCTTTCCAACTTACTTGGATCTAAATCCCTAACGTTCATTAAGACTTCTTCTACAATCATTTTCTTCACCTCAGAATAAGAAATAGCGTTGACCCATTGGTACTACGTCAATCGGATCGCATGTGATAAGTTTCCCATCGATTTTCACTTCATACGTTTGTGGATCTACATCAATATCTGGTGTAGCTGTATTTAATTTCATATCTTTTTTCGTAAGACTGCGTATATTGCGAACAGGCAGTACCACTTTTTCAAGTCCAAGCTTCTCTTTTATCCCTTGATCATATGCAATTTGGGAAACAAATGTAATAGAACTTTGCGACAATGCCTTACCGAGTGTTGCATACATCGGACGATAAATCATGGGTTGTGGCGTCGGGATCGTCGCATTGGCATCTCCCATTAAGCTAAAGACTGCCATTCCACTTTTCAATATCATTTCCGGTTTAACGCCAAAGAATTTTGGATCCCATAGGACAAGGTCGGCCATCTTCCCGACTTCAATTGAGCCAATATAATCGGATACACCGTGAGCAATCGCAGGGTTAATCGTATATTTAGCGACGTAGCGCTTTACTCGATTATTATCGGAATGCTCATGATCGCCTTCCATAACTCCAAGCTGTTTTTTCATTTTGTGAGCTACTTGCCATGTGCGAAGTGCAACTTCTCCGATACGGCCCATCGCCTGAGAATCGGAGCTTGTCATACTAAAGACACCTAGGTCTTGTAAAATATCTTCCGCTGCAATCGTTTCATTGCGAATACGTGAATCTGCAAATGCGATATCTTCTGGCACGGAAGGATTTAAGTTATGCGCTACCATCACCATATCCAAATGCTCATCAATTGTATTAATTGTATACGGCAATGTCGGATTGGTAGAAGCCGGCAACACGTTCATCATGCCTGCAGATTTAATCAAATCCGGAGCATGTCCGCCTCCTGCACCCTCTGTATGGTACATATGGATACCGCGACCATCAATGGCTTTGATCGTATCTTCAAAAAATCCGGATTCGTTTAATGTATCCGCGTGAAGTGCGACTTGCACGTCATATTCATCAGCAATGCGTAATGCATGATCGAGAACAGACGGTGTCGCGCCCCAATCTTCATGAACTTTCAAACCAATCGCACCGGCAATTATTTGTTCAGCTAATGGGCCTCCTGCTGCTGCATGCCCTTTCCCTGTTAAACCGATATTGATCGGTTGTCCATCCAAAGCCTTCAGCATGGAATGAAGATGCCAAGCACCCGGTGTGGCAGTCGTAGCTCTAGAACCATCTCCTGGTCCAGCTCCACCACCGATTAGTGTTGTCGTTCCCGAAGTAAGCGCGACATCTACTTGTGCCGGATTAATAAAGTGCACGTGCGTATCAATTGCACCGGCAGTAATGATTTTACCTTCACCCGAAATAACTTCAGTGGACGTTCCAATAATAATATCCACTTTGTCTTGCACAAGGGGATTCCCAGCTTTGCCTATACCCGAAATTTTACCGTCTCGAATGGCAAGATCTGCTTTATATATACCTGTGTAGTCAAGTACAACGACATTTGTTATGACTGTATCAGGTACGCGTTCATCCTCTTCGCGCGTAATGTACGGATGCTGTCCCATTCCATCACGAATGACTTTCCCGCCACCGAACACAACTTCTTCTCCATATTTCGTGTAGTCTTTTTCGATTTGGATAAATAAATCTGTATCTGCTAGTCGGACAGAGTCTCCGGTTGTCGGTCCGTACATTTGAGCATATTGCTCTCTATCCATTTTAAAACTCATTTTGTATTCCCGCCTTCCAATGCTCCGTCTACTTTATTGTGAAATCCGTACACTTCTCTTTCTCCAGCATAGTCAATTAGCTGTACTTCTTTTTCATCGCCCGGCTCAAAACGAACAGCAGCGCCCGCAGGAATATTGAGACGTTTACCATATGTCACTTCTCGATCAAACTTTAATGCATTATTCACTTCATAAAAATGGTAATGAGAACCGATTTGGATGGGTCTGTCGCCATGATTAATAACTTGTACATGTATACTCTCTGCACCTTCATTACAAATGATTGGTTCATTTTTTAAAATATATTCGCCTGGTATCATCGTTACGTCCCCTTTCTATTTCATAAACATTTATCTTATCGGGTTATGCACTGTAACTAATTTCGTCCCATCCGGGAACGTTGCTTCTACTTGAATATCATCAATCATTTCTGGAATTCCATCCATTACATCTTCACGGGATAAAATCGTCGCGCCGTAAGCCATAAGTTCCGCAACTGTTTTACCGTCTCTTGCACCTTCTATCACCTCATATGTAATAAGAGCGATTGCTTCTGGGTGGTTCAGCTTAAGTCCTCGCTCCCTACGTCTTCTGGCAAGGTCTGCAGCAACGACGATCATTAATTTATCAATTTCACGCGGTAGTAAGCGCATGGTTCAACCTCCTAAAATAAAATAATATATTGCAGTACTGCTCTTTACTCCAATTGAATCCTATATAATTCACTTAACCTTCTTTCAAGCGTGAAAATTCCGATCACATGACGATTCCTTCTATACTCTACATTTTCCCATCACATACTACATATGAACTAATTCATGTGCATATAATAAATACAACTTCTCGCAGTTTACCCTAATGCAAGTTAGCATAAACGTTGCCTTGTTTAACTTTTCGCTGCAAAAAGCTAGCGATTGCCGTAGAGATCATTTGTTCTATCAAATATAGGTTCGAATTGTACGACAAAGTAATCAGATGTTTTATTTAATGGTCTATTCGCAGTTGGTTTGTTAATGACTCATGCCGTCAGGGGGTGATCGGTGAGCTTTTACATACTTCAAACAACTGGAAAGGAAGGATAGTCTACTTTCTTTACCACAAAGTTAAGGAAAGTAGTTTGGAGTTTCTGCTACTAATTTATTGTACAGTTTCTTGGGGAAGATTCAAGTGTTCCCGCTTATGGAAAGGCTGGTATGAAACAATACTTATCTCCAACCGTGATGCTACTATTTCCGTACGAAAAAATAGGCTGTAAGATTTTTACCAATACCTGATTTCAATACAAATTCAGTGTTATCTTACATCAGCCTGACTGCTCGCTCAGGTGGTGTAGTAAACCCACTGTACGGACGGTTTTTTCGGTAACAGCGGTTCATAGGCTCCATTATTTGCTGCTCCCTATTTGTTTATCCGAAGATCCTATCTTCTGTTTTTGTCTGCTTGACCAAAGGCGGATAGGAATGCCATTTACCCTGAATTCTTCTATCCACACTTCCTCCTACGTTCTGTAACAGCTTTTTTCTGTTTCAGTACATATAAGTAAGTTCGTATATAGGCAACTTATAGTTGGTTGGGATCCCTGACTGACTACCGATATTTTGTGTAACATTTATTAATAAAACGTAATCTTTTAACAATCATACTTGTTGATCTTGCAGATGCCTTTTAACAACGCGAATTCCCCGCTTCCGTTCTGGCCAATCATGACAGACAGCGTCTGCGACCAGAAAAGAGCGGGGGAAAATGTACAGCAAGAGTTTAAAGCATTTTTAATGCTTGTTGGTTTTTCTTTCCACTACTATATTAAATTTCTTGCCTATGGTCATTCCTATCATTCACCGTCTCCTAAGTAAAAATGAGATTCTTCATCCCGAGTCTCAAGCCGATACCTAAAAAATACCGTATGACTGTTTAATGATGATGGTGCTCATATCCATGTTCTTCTGCATATTTGCGGAAGTTCTCTAAATCTTGCATGCCGGTCGAAGTACCATCTAATGCTTGATTCATGCGTTCCAGCAATACGGTCTGTAAATTTGGATGATAGCCAAAGTACTCAGCAATTTCGATCGTCGTATTTGGATGATCCTCTCTGAACTGTCCAGCATATTTTTTCATTCGTTCCATTAAAATTCCCGTGAACAAAAAGTATGGCAGCATAATAACTCTCTTTGCACCTAATTCTATACAACGCTCCATTCCTTCCTGCACCGTGGGCGTCGTCACTCCCATGAAGGCATTTTCAACTATGGGCACATGCAATTTCTCCCACAGCAAACTACTGATCTTATAAAAATCTGCCTTCGCATCCATGTCACTGCTGCCTCGCCCAATAAAGAGAATGGCTGTATCTTCATGCTTTTGATTCACATCAAATCCTACTTCAGCAAGTCTTGTCAGTAAGATATCAATTACTTCCTCATGAATACCTATCGTTTGGCCATAAGTGAAGTGAATATCCGGAAAATGCTCTTTCGCATGTTCAATTTCTGCTGGTATATGGAGTTTTGAGTGGCCTGCATGCAACAGGATAATGGGAATCACATGAACTTCATCCGCACCTTTTTCAATGCACAATTGAATACCGTCTTCGATCGTGGGGGATGCGAATTCAAGAAAGCAAGTTTCTACCAGTAAAGTCGGATCAACCTGCCCTTTTATCCGGTCGATAAATTGGCGGACTTCTTCGTTTCCTGCCTCCAATCGACTCCCGTGTCCGACAAATAATGCAGCTTTTTTCTTCGGCCCTCTTTTTTTTCGATATTTATTGATTCCTTTAAAGCGTGATTCACCACGTTTTCGTTCACCGTTTTCCATTGAATAAATTATGGAATTCTCTGCTACGGATTCATGAACAATAGCACGCGCTGTTTCTTCTTGCTGCACGGAGTACCATGTCCCTTTTGGGTAATCAATGACGACACATTTATCTTTACAGCGACCGTTACAACGTGTGCGCGATGTATGAATTTTTTCGTCTAAACGATTTATGCGGATTTCGTCACGAATCTGTTGGGTGACTTCCTCAGCTCCCGCTCCCATACAAGTAGATCCGTTGCAGATGAGCACATGTCGTTGCATTTGCGTTAAATTCCAAGTAGTCATAACTTCCAACCTCCCATACAATTAGTAAGCGTCCGGGTAGAAACCTTTTGCTAAAATTTCGACTGCTTCTGCTACACGAACACCTTCAGAAGCTGCCGACAATGGTAAAGTGATAAACTTTTCATTTTGTACGGCAGGCGTTTGGCTTAATGCCGGATCTGATTTAAGGAAATTAATCTTCTGCTCTACTGTGGTTGAACCGTAATCAATTACAACAATCACTTCCGGCTGACGATCAACCGCGTCTTCTTTTGAAACAGTGGCCCAGTTCCCTTCCACATCATTAAAAATGTTATGGCCGCCAGCCATTGTCACTAGTGTATTCATAAAGTTCTGTGTTGCCGTGAAGACTTCCGTTTCACCACTATCGAATACTAGGACTTCCAACGGTTCTTTCACTTCAGGTAGTTCAGCTGTAATCTCTTTGATATCTTGATTCATCTGACCAACTAGTTCTTCCCCACGTTCTTCTATTCTGAATATCTTTGCGATATTGCGAATATCTGTATAAATGTCTTCTAAAGTTGGCGCTACTTTAGTAGATGACATCTGTAAATAGCTATCGATGCCCAGCTCCTTTAACTCTTCACGTGTTGCAATGGATTTTTCAGTAAATGCACTTGACCAGCCACCATATAGAAAGTCTGCTTCCACTTCGATCACTTGCTCTTTGGATGGATATTGTTCCGCTAATACGGGGACTTCCTTATAGGGTTCTTGAAGCGGCTTATAAATCTTGTCATCTAAATAGGCTGTACCGACCATTGAATCTTCCAAACCAAGCGCCAGCATGATTTCTGTTACATGCTGGTTTAATGAAATTGCACGTTTTGGTGCTTCATCGTATTCAATGATAAAGTCATTGTTGTCAATAACGACTTTTTCCCCCTGCTCTGTTTGTCCGTTTTTCGTAACGTCCTTCTCGTCTTCATTTTCTGTATCTTTATTTGGGCATGCTGCTAATACAAGCAACATACTAAAAAACATGAATGTCCAGATTAATTTCTTTTTCATATGCCCACTATTCTCCCTGTATTTTCTGTGTGAAAAATAAATGTAGTTTTTGTGTAAATGGATTCTTTGAAATATCGGCTTGTACATGGAAAACTTGCTCTATCGTTTCCTCTGTCAGCACCTGTTCCGGTGTTCCTTTCATATGAAGAACCCCTTCTTTTATTAAAAGTAATTCATCACAATAACTGGATGCTAAATTCAAATCATGCAATGCTGCTATGATGGTAATAGGCAGTTCTTTCACCAAATCCATTAACTGAAGCTGGTGTTCGATATCCAAATGATTGGTCGGTTCATCCAAAATCAATATTTCTGCCTGTTGTGCGAGTGCGCGTGCCAACATAACCCGTTTCTTTTCGCCACCCGATAATTGACCGAGCGTTCGATCTTTTAAATAAAGTACATTGGCAAGCCGCATGCTTTCTTCAACAATAGCAAAATCTTCTTTGCTGTCTTTTGCAAGCCATTGTTTATATGGCGTCCGTCCCATCATGACTAAATCTTTTACGGTAAAGTCAAATAGTACAGGGGTTTCCTGACTCACGACAGCCATTTCTCGCGCGATCTTTTTTTGAGTCATTTGATTCATGTCTTTTTCATATAACGTCACAACTCCGCTTGTTTGCTGTAAATAGCGGTAAATAATTTTTAACATCGTTGATTTCCCACTACCATTGGGGCCTATAACGCCAATAAGCTTGCCTTGATCCAATGAAAAGGATATATCATGCAAAATTTTCTTTTCCAACACTGAAAATGAAATATTTTTTACTTGCAACATCTTTATTCACCATCCCCAAAAGTGTATCGACGGCGTCTAAGCATCCAAATAAAGAAGGGGCCTCCGCAAATAGCAGTCACAATTCCGATTGGCATTTCTTCTGGCGCTATCGCAATACGCGCAGCCACATCCGCCCACACTAAGAAAACCGCACCCATTAATGCACTAATCGGCAAAACCAGTTTGTAGTTTGAACCTACCATCATTCGCACAAAATGCGGTATTATTAGTCCAACGAAACCAATGCTTCCGCTGCTTGCAACCACAACACCCGTCAGTAACGAGACGACAAGGATAATAAAAATCCGAAAACGGTCTAAATTTATGCCCAGAGTAGTAGCCAGTTCTTCACCGAGGAGTAGCGCATTAAGCTGGCGGTAATTGAATACTAGTAAGAGAAAAATGAAGAGGAATGTAAAAAACGGCAATCCAATTGTTGACCACTTCGCGCCTGCCAAACTACCAAGCATCCAATGTATTACAGCTTGAATGCCGCCTTGTTGTTTTGATGTCATAAGCATAAAATTTGTGATGGCCGAAAATACCATTGAAATTGCAATTCCCGCCAGAAGCAGACGAATAACAGATGTCCGTCCGTCGACACGTGCCAATAGAAATACGATAACGACTGCAAAAATTGCTCCCAAAAAAGCAGCGACAGATAATGCATAGGTTCCTAAAAAGCTGAACGCACCAAGTAAAATGACCAGCGTCGCGCCAACTGATGCGCCGGACGACACGCCTAAAATATAAGGATCCGCAATAGGATTCCTTACAAGTGCCTGAATTGCTGCGCCGCTGACAGCTAATGCTGCCCCGACTATCGCTGCAAGTATAATCCGTGGCAAACGAATTTCCCATACAATAATGCTCTGTGCCTTTGAAGCGGTAGGCTCTACCGATAAACCGATGTTCGAAAATAGGACTTCCCAAATAATAGTCGGGGTGATATCAACAGAACCCACCATGACTCCAAATGTCATAGAAGCAAGCAACACTGCCAGCAATGCTCCTGTTAATAGTGTGAATCGTAACTTAGTCATGCTATATCGATGGCTCCCAGTTAATGATTGCTGCATAAAAAGGGTGACGGTACACGTATCGACCTTCCTCCAATGTAACAAAAGGTTCTAGCGAAGCTTTCACATGTGCCATTTCAAACTGCCGTGATAGGATTTTTTTGCTTTGTGTTTCATATAGTTGTTCCAATGTATCGTAACGGTATGTACGCTCCAGCTTGACCATTTCACAATCTGCGTAAATGCCTAGTTGATACAGTATATTGAGAATGGCAATATAATCGCGGCGCGGATATTTAATGTCATAGCCATACTGCTTATCTAAGACAACGTAATGCGGTTGAATCGGGCCGGTCGTTAAGCCGATGATGGCACGTTTTTGCGCAATTGCATTCATTTTTTCCAGTGCTTCTTTCATTTCATACATACGGTAAAAGCAATTTACTCCGACGACGACATCATGTGGCTCAACTTGCACTTCTTCCCATTTGCTATTAATAAACCGAACCGGCGCATCGCTCTCATAATATTGTCTTAAATAAGCAAGCACACTTTCGGAACCATCTACAAGTGTCAGACTTTTTACGTCTTCACTTAACGGAAATGTATAGTTTCCCCACCCCGGTCCGATTTCCAGGCAGCTTGCATCCCGCGGAATATAACGTTTCATTTTTTCATAGATTTGGTCTGCATAGTCATCTGTTTGTTTATATGTCTTTTTCTTCATGGACTGCGCCCAAAATGCTTCTTCCAGCTCGTCATCCACCATACGCTCTGGCATCTTACCGTGCCAATCCAACATGCCTTCTTTCCAGAGTCTTTCAAAATCGATTTCTAAAGGGGATCCCTTCATGATTGAACCTTCTCCTCAATGCTTTCTATAATCCATTTGCTACATTGACGCATCCAGTAACTCATAGATTTTATTCATATTTAAATATTTGCGCACATGACGTTCCAACATTTCATACGCCTGCTCCCGCCGGTCATAGTCTGAATGAATTTCACCTGTTACTTCCGCCAAGCCTTTGGCCACGCGGATTTGGTTAAAATACTTACGGGTAAACGGACGATTTTGAAAAACCCCGTGTAAATATGTACCTATGACTTGCTCTGTATACACACCATCTTGTCTGCCATCTTCCGTGCAGATAAAGCTTTGGATCGGCTGGGTTGGTGTACTGCATCCCAGATAAAATGCAAAACCCGTCATCTTCTGGCCCGCATAGTTCGTCCCCTTGATTTGAGTTGATTGATTCTCATCAACTAACATCGTTTTAATTGGCAGTAAGTCAAGTGTGGAATACGTCGCACCTTCGTTTTCAACTGTCCGATTGTCTACTATCGATTCACCAAGCATTTGGTAACCACTGCAAATCCCTATCATTTTCTTCCCTTTTTGTGACTGCTGTAGAATCTCTTGAGCCAAACCCGTTTCTTGCAGCCATACATAATCTTCAATTGTATTCTTCGTCCCCGGTAGAATGATGACATCCGGGTTCTTCAAATCTTTCAAGGAAGAAACAAAGCGCACACCTACGTCAGGCTCTTCAAATAATGGATCAAGGTCTGTAAAGTTAGAAATCAAAGGGAAACGAATAACTGCAACGTCAATATCAAACTCTTGACGCTGGGGTCTCTTTAAACGCAGGCTCGACAGCGCCATCGAATCCTCGGCTTCAATTTGTACATCAAAATACGGAATGACACCAAGTACTTGAATGCCTGTATAGTCCTCAAGCCAATCGATGCCGCTGTCGAGCAATTCCTTCATGCCGCGGAATTTATTAATGACAATCCCTTTTACACGTGCGCGCTCTTCATCATCCAGCAACATCAAAGTACCGACAATCGATGCAAATACCCCACCACGTTCAATATCAGCCACTAAAATAACAGCTGCATCTGTTTCATGAGCCATTCGCATATTGGCGATATCCCGGCTTTTCAAATTAATTTCAGCCGGGCTTCCCGCACCTTCCAATACCAAGACATCGTATTGTGCCTCTAAACGCCGCAGCGACTTTCGCACTTCTGGCATTACTTGCTCAACGAAGTTTTCACGGTACGAAACCGCATCCATATGAGCAAATGGTTTGCCGTGTAAAATCACTTCCGACACCATATTCCCTGTCGGTTTTAATAAAATCGGATTCATGTCGGTTGTGGCGTGAATTTTTGCGGCTTCCGCCTGGACACCCTGTGCCCGGCCGATTTCACCGCCATCTTGGGTGACGTAGGAATTCAGTGCCATATTTTGTGATTTAAATGGCGCAACCCGGTACCCGTCGTTAGCTAAAATACGACAGAGCGCAGTGCATAAAACACTTTTTCCCACATCCGATGCGGTGCCTTGAATCATAATGGCTTTCATTAAAATTCTAGACCTTTCATGGCCTGGACATCTTGATCTGTATAATAATGTTTTGTTGCATCAATGGTTGATACTAAATCGGCTAATTCCAGAATTGATGGATGCGCGGAACGTCCTGTGATGACCAAGTGCATGGACTTTGGACGGTTCACTATTGCCTCTATTACTTCTTCCAGCGGCAACACATCATCGACCGGAAAACGTGTGATAGATAACGCATTATTGAGCTCATCTAGCACCAAAACATCTGTCGTTTCGTCTTGCAACTCTTCTTTTACCGTCTGCCATGCTTTTGCAAGTGCTTCCCGGTGTTCCTCCGGTGTTTTTGTCCATGTGAATCCGATACCTAATTGCACGGTTTCAACCCCTAGTTTTCGCAAAGCAATTTGCTCACCATATGTGCGTTCAGGCGATTTAATAAATTGATAATATTTCACCTTCATGCCGCGACCAATTGCACGTAAAGTAACACCGAGTGAGGCAGTGGTTTTTCCTTTGCCTTCACCTGTATATACTAGTAACATTCCTTGTCGTGCCATTTACAATTCCCCCTTATAGCCAAGTTGTTTTTTCAGTATATGACGTACGTTTTTTGACAGAAGTTATCTCTTCTGCCGGGTACCCAATACACAGCGTTCCTATTAGTTGTTCCTGATCCGACGCACCGATAAATGAATGTAGTGCTGTTTCATGCACCAACCCTACACCGCGCGTACGCCACACCATACCTAAACCTAGTTGTTCCGCCATTAGCCACATCGACATAATGGCACCACTTACTGCAAAGGTATTGTCCTTCGTAGCCCCTTCATCTCCATCCACAATGGCGGAAGTTACCACGATAATCAGCGGTGTTTGTCTGATCGCTTCCATTGAACCTTCCACTAAATGTGGTTTTGTCGGAAAGCGTTTTTGTAAATACCCGAGTGCCACTTGTTCATACTGTTTCAAACTGTCACCTTGTAATATAAAAAAATGCCAAGGTTCACGCATACGGTCGTTTGGTGCATATGTTGCTGCCTCCAATAGCGTCTCAATCTTTTCTCGTTCCACTTCACGCGTTTCAAATTGTCGAATCGCACGGCGTTTTTTTAATGTCTCTAACATTATTTTTGCTCCTTTCTTCAAACCAATGAATCTCTTCACGTACACCTACTACGTCACCTACTAAAATCATGGACGGATTCGAGATGTGATGTTTCTTAATTTCTTGTGAAATCGTTGTGAGAGTCCCCGTAATCGTACGTTGTTCTTCAGTAGTTCCCCATTCAATAACCGCAACAGGGGTTTTTTCGTCTTTACCGTTTTCTATTAAGCTTTTCGTAATATGTCCGATGTTTCCGACGCTCATATAAAACGCCACCGTGTCAATCTGGGCAAGCGCTGCCCAGTGTAAGAAATCCTGTCCTTTTTCGGCGCGACCATGGCCTGGAACAATGGCAAAGCTTGCAGCATGATCACGGTGTGTAACCGGGATTCCTGCATAAGCTGGCGCCGCAATGCCTGCTGTTATTCCTGGAACAATTTCAAATGGTATGCGGGCTTGTCGTAAAACTGCGGCTTCTTCAGCACCGCGTCCGAAGACAAACGGGTCTCCACCTTTTAAGCGCAACACTTGCTTGCCACAACTTGCATGCTGAACCAGCGCACGATGGATTTCATCTTGAATCATTCCATGTTTACCTGGTTCTTTGCCGCAATAAATAAGCTCAGCATCCGCTTTTGCATGTTGCAGTAATTCAACATTTACCAGTCGGTCATATAAGATCACGTCCGCCTGCTGAATACATTCTAATCCTCTGATTGTCAATAGTTTCGGGTCACCAGGACCAGCCCCTACAATATATACAAATCCGCTCAATGTTGTTCTCCTATCCGTTGTTGTAGCCATTCTTCACATTTTTGATCTTCACCTTGCTCCATCCACTCCAAAAGTTTTGGATCCAGGAGTTCAGCCAGAACTTGTTTTTTCGTCTCTCCGTGAAACACTTGTAAGACTTGCTGACGGGCTTTCCTTAAGAAAGAAACATATGATGCATAATGGTCTCCAAATTGCTCCGCTAAATCCGTCTTTACCTTACGCGTTAAACCAGGACTGGCCCCTGATGTTGAGACAGTCACAACAAATTCTCCGCGGCGAACGACTGCCGGATTGATGAAATCAACACGCCCTTTTGCATCCGCACGACTAAGTAATTGCCAATGCTGTGTTGCTTCTTCCACTGCATTGTTTACTTCTACATCATTTGTAACAGCAAAAACCAAGGAGGCATCGTCTAAGTCAGCTGATTCAAATGCCTTTTCTTTCCACGTAACAAGCCCATCTCCGACATACCGTTGTACCTTCTCTGTCACTGATGGACTGACTACGGTTATCATTGCTTTCGTCGGAAGTAAGGCTTCTATTTTTTGACTTGCTACATGCCCCCCTCCAATAATGACAACCTTTTTATAATCCACATTCATTAACAGCGGAAAATAGTTCAATGTTCTCCCTCCAAACATGCTTTCAGCCAATTTCGCACAAGCTGGGGATTTGAGGCAAAATGAAATTGTGTAAAGCCCGCTACAAGGTTTTTATGTAAATAACCTTCCTGCTGAACGCGAAAACGGCTTTTACTGAAATACGCTGGGCTAGTATGCTCTCCCTCATATTTCGAATAATGAAACTCATGCCCTTTTGCCTGTGTCTCTTCATCAATTAAGAAATTTCCTGTAACACCTGTAATTTCTCTATAACCGAGTGCCGCCCGCTTATCCTGCATAAGCACACGCCCCGGGATCACACCAAGCATTGGAAACTTTCGCTCCTGCCGATCGATGATTTCTTCTGTCAGATACATAAAACCGCCACATTCGGCCAATGTCGGTAATCCACGACTAATTGCATTTCTTAATGATTCCTTCACTTTTTCATTTGTTGCTAATTGTTCTGCAAACTCTTCGGGGAAACCGCCACCGATATATACTCCCTGCGCTTTATTCGGAACTTCCTCATCTCGTAACGGAGAGAAGAAATGCAAAGTTGCACCATATGCACGCAGTAATTCCAGGTTTTCTTCATAATAGAAGTTAAATGCTGCATCCTTAGCTACTGCAATATGAACTTCTTGGCTTTCTGTCTGAACATCAAAAATCGATGAGAATTCTTCTATTGTTTGCGCATTTGTAATTTCCATCAGCTGCTCAATGTTCACAGTTTCTTCAATGGCAGTTGCCAGACTATCAAAATAAGAATTCAGATCACCGCGTTCAATGGCCGGAACCAAGCCCAAGTGACGGCTTGGCATTGTAGGTACAGCATCTTTTGGCAGGTAACCGATAACTGGAATTCCACATTCTTTTTCTATTGCTGTTTTGACAATGTCATAATGATTCTTACTGCCTAATTGGTTCGCAATGACACCGACAATGTTGGAGTTTTCATCCAGTGACTGGAATCCTTTAACGATTGCTGCTACACTTCTCGCCATACTTGTTGCATTGACAATTAAAATGACGGGACTATTCGTAATATCGCTTATGTGTGCAGCCGATCCTTCATTTGACAAAGGGGATCTACCATCGTAATAGCCCATCACGCCTTCGATAATGGCTACGTCTGCATCTCGGCTGGCTCTTGCGACAATCGCACGTATCGTATCATGAGCCATCATGTAACTATCCACATTTCGTGACGGTCGTTTGGTGACAGCTGTATGATAGGCCGTATCGATATAGTCCGGGCCGCATTTAAAGCCTTGTACGGTTAAACCACGCTTCATAAGTGCCCGCATAATCCCAATGGTGAACGTTGTTTTTCCAACACCGCTCCCTGTACCAGCCAGTACAAATCGATTCATTGTTCTCTCTCCTCAAAATTGACACGCGCAATGGATACCGTCACATTGCCACTTTTCTTTTTCTCTAATACTAATTCTCTTGCATTTGCACAGCGCAATGCTGCCGGCTCGCTCACACCGTATGCACCTGTATATTTGAATACGGTTTCAGACGGGTTAAGCAACGGCATTTCATTTAGCTGTTCAGGTGTATACGTAACAAACGACCAATTATGCTTGGCAGTCAATTCAAGCAGCCCTGTCTCATCTTTTTTCAAATCTATAGTTGCTACCGCTTTAACACTTTTTTTACTCAAACACAGTTCTGCTAATGTTTCATCTATGACCTGCTCAATTTCCTCCAGTGCTGTTCCACGATTACAGCCAATGCCGAGCACAATGGATTTCGGACGGTAGATCACTCCGTTTTCCAGCAACACTTCCTCATGTGCATCGATTAATCGATCTGTTATAAGTAGGGTTGCCTGAGGCTGTGCCTGAATTGCTTCTGTTGTTGACGCATAGATTTTCAAATTGGCCGGCATGGTACGATCATGCATCCACCAATTTTTTTCACCTGTTTCCTGTACAATTGCCACATGCTCTTCATTAACAACTGATGCACTGACCGGCAGCAGTTTTTCTTCGCTATCCCACATCCAGCCAAATTGAGCGCCAAATAAATCGACCGGTATAGTTTTTTGTACATCCGAAGCAGTCGTAACTACAGGCACAGCACCGATTGCTTGTGCAAACTCGTAAGTCAGCGCATTAGCACCGCCAATATGCCCTGATAATAAGCTGATGACGTATTGGCCCAGATCATCAACAACCAATACAGCAGGATCTGTCATTTTATCCACCATAATCGGGGCGATCATACGAACAACTGCGCCCAGCGAAATGATACAAATGACTCCTTTGTATTGCTGGAACAAAGCGGGCAATAATAATCGTACGGTTCCGTCAAACAGTTGAATTTGGCGTGCTTCTTCATCACCTTTAGCGAATTTTTTCATATAGTAAAGGTCTGCGTACGGAAATGTTTCCGTATAGCTTCTCGCATTGGCAACTCCGTGTTTCGTAATGGCGACGAGAGCATACGGTTTGCGCTTTTCAATGACGGGAATTTCACCTTCGCGTAAATTAATCATCCGCTTTCACGCCTTTTCGGAAACCATGGGTAAATGTTTTATCATACAGCTTTGAACGATACTCTTTTTCATGAATATTCGGGTCTAATGCCCAGCCTGCCAAAATCATCGCATGCTTACGAATACCATTGACACGCATCGCTTCATCTAGTTCAATCAATGTTGTCTGAACAATTTTTTCATCCGGCCATGTAGCACGCTGCACGACAGCTACCGGCGTGTCATCTGCCCATCCCGCTGCTTGCAACTCTTTTACAATTTTCTTTGTTAATGTCGCACTTAAAAACATAGCTATCGTACAATGATGACTTGCAAGTATCTGTAACTTTTCGCGTTCAGGTACAGGAGTACGCCCTTCCGCCCTGGTTAGAATAAGTGTTTGTGTTAAATCAGGGACCGTCAGCTCTGCACCGACTGCCGCCGCAGCAGCAAAAACAGAACTCACGCCCGGCACTACTTCATAACCAATATTATGATGCTTCAGTAATGCCACTTGTTCCATTGTTGCGCCATACATCGCTGGATCCCCCGTATGTAATCGTACAACCGTTTTTCCGGCATTGACTCGTTCGACCATACAATCCACCATTTCCTGAAGATGCATTCCTGCCGTACGGATAACTTCTGCCGATTCTTTCGCTTCCTCCACTAACTTTTCGCTTACAAGTGAATCGGTATACATGACAACATCTGCTTGCTGTAATAGCTTCAAGCCTTTCACCGTTATTAAATCAGGATCTCCTGGACCTGCACCGATAATCCAAATTTTCTCCATCATTTGCGCACCACCATACATGACAAGTAATTTAAATCCGCACCTCTAAGTTCGTCCGTATTCCAAATCACTTCTTCGTCAGAAGTAACTTTTGTCACTACATGCGTTTTTTCTAGTAATTTCATTTCCTCCAATAAATCCAACATTTCATCCAGTACTTTGGCTACTTTAATAAAAACAATTGCATCGTGACTTTCAATAACTTGACGCATCTGTTCCATATTTTCTGTAGCAGGAATCATGGCCACGTGGTCATCACCTTCAGCTAATGCAATCCCTAACCGATTCGCTGAACCATTAAATGACGAAATACCGGCCACTGTTTCAATAGGTACTTCCGGATGCTTTGTTTTCATTATTCCCAGTAAGTGAATGAATGTACTAAACAGCATCGGGTCCCCTTCCGTCACAAACGCTACATCTTTTCCATCTGCTAAGTAACGGTAAATCTCTTCTGCTGCTTTTTCCCATGCAGTACGCAATACTTCTTCTTCTTTGGTCATGGGGAAGACTATACCGAGCATCTCTTTTTCAGCCGGATTAATATAAACGTCTACGATACGATGGGCATAAGACTTGCTGCCTCTTAATTTTTTGGGGTACGCAATGACCGGGCATTCTTGTAATTTACGAAATGCTTTTACAGTAATTAATTCAGGATCTCCTGGTCCAACACCTAATCCGTATAATTTTCCTATTGTCATCATTTCTGTCCTTTCTGTGCTGTCACTATATAAATGGGGTTCAACGGTTCAAAACGTGTTAAATGTAAAATCGGTTTACTCTTTGAGAGCTGTGCCTGCAATATGGACACTTCACAGCCTAACGCTTTTAAATGGCTCATCGCTTCAGCCAAATTTTCTATCGTGGCGATATTCATGACAAGTCGGCCATTCGGCTGCAGGCGCGAAACACAAGTTTGCAACAACCGCTCCATATTCCCACCATTACCGCCAATGAAAATTGCATGGGGGTCTGGGAATTCTTCCAGACGTTCCGGCGCTTTACCCAGCACCGCAACAAAGTCTGTACGATGTTTCAATTGATTTTCCAAACAGTTTTCAAGGTCACCTTCATTTTTTTCAATGGCGTACACTGCCCCGTCCCGAGCTATTTTTGCTGCTTCAATCGCAACAGAACCTGTGCAAGTTCCAATGTCCCAAACCACGCTGTTTTCTTTAAGTTTTAGCTCTTGTAGACAAAGTGTTCGAATTTCTCTTTTTGTAATTAAGCCTTTATCCGGTTTTCGCTGCAGAAATGCATCATCTGGAATACCAAGAGAAGCACGTTCCACTGTATGGCGCTGCTTTAAGATCACTACATTTAAAGGGGAAAATGAAGTTTGTTCCATTTCATCTAGTGAGAGGAAACGGCAGCGTTCATTTACTCCTTGCAGATTTTCGGCAACAAAGGCATCGTACTCCATCATGTCAAAGCGTTTTAAATACGTCGCAATGGCTTGTGGGGAGTTCGTTTCATCGGTTAATATCGCTATTTTTTTACGCCCGTCTATTTTCTGTGCAAAACCTCTTATAGATCGGCCATGCAGGCTGACAATGTACGCATCTTGCCAACTTTCCTGCATTTTTGAAAAAGCCAGTTGAACCGAACTTGTATATGGATAGATCTCCAGTTGCAGTTTTTTTGACAGTACGCCACCCAGACCATAAAACAATGGATCACCGGACACCAAAATAACGGTATTACGTGTTTCTTCCTTTAATTCCGCTGTTAATGCTGACAAACCGCCCTTAATTACTTTCTTTTCTTTTTCAAATGAAGGGAAGAATTGAAGGTG
The DNA here is from genome assembly GCF_002082015.1 of Sporosarcina ureae. GTDB lineage: Bacteria > Bacillota > Bacilli > Bacillales_A > Planococcaceae > Sporosarcina > Sporosarcina ureae_A. The sequence continues at coordinate 1,675,397 of NZ_CP015109.1, forward strand.
GCGTTCTCCACCTACTAGCACATCACATTCATTGATCCACTCTATATATTGAGGGAGCAATCCTGCCGCGCCATTATCCCCTATACCAATCATTTTCATCCAATTTGTCAATGTTCTCAGCCTTTCCTAAACAGTCTCCATTCATCGCATACAATGATGTCGATACTTCAACCTCGGCGTTCATATGATTCAGAGCATAGTAGCAGCAGTTTTTACTCAGCGCTTCAAAAAACGCATCGTTTCCTTGAAGTATTTCGCCAACTTGTGATGCAGTGTTGGCCTGCAGAATTTCCTCCTGAGTTTTTTCATCGACACCTACTCTATTTGCCATTTCCGCCAAAAATCCGAAGTTGATCGGCGCGCTTTTTGAGTGAACCATCATTACGCCCTGTGCCAGTTTTGAAAACTTCCCCATCATTCCCACCATGGAAACTTTGGCGATTTTCTTGCGCGCAATATTCTTAAGCGTAAAACCAATAAAATCGCCCATTTCTATGAAGGCTTCTTCCGGTAAATGCGGATATTGTTTCAAAGCGAACTTTTCACTGCGGCCGCCTGTCGTGATAACCACATGATCACAGCCCGCTTCTTTTGCCACACTGATTGCCTGCTCAATACTTGCCATGAAGGCAGAACTCGAAAATGGCACTACTGTCCCACGGGTTCCTAATATTGAAATTCCTCCAATAATACCCAGACGCCCATTCAATGTTTTTTTAGCAATTTCTTCTCCATCAGGTACGGAAATCACCACATCTATTCCGCGTTTCAATTGGTAATGCTCGAATCCTTCTTGTGCAACTCCAAGTATCATTTTACGTGGTACCGGGTTAATGGCTGCTTGACCGACGGGTACGGGGAGTCCCGGTTTCGTCACTCGTCCTACGCCAATCCCTCCGTCCAAATGGATACCTTCTTCCTTTGAATAGTAAACAGTACTCTGAATCCGGGCTTTGTGTGTCGCATCAGGATCATCGCCCGCATCTTTGATGGTCTCGCACATTACACCGCCATCTACTACTTCAAATGCCGTCACTTTGAATGTGGCGTACTTGCCAACAGGTAAATAAATAGTGACTTCTTCCGGCACTTTTCCCGTCACCAATCCTTGTAACGCTGCCTTGGTCATTGCCGTAGCACAAGATCCTGTAGTGTAGCCATGACGCATTTTTGAAGGGTCTTTTTTAGTTTGTTTGCTTTGCGCGCTCATCTGCCATGATCGAAATGGCATTCAGTGCAGCTACTGTCACTGTACTGCCACCCTTTCTCCCTATATTGGTGATAAACGGAATACCTTCAAGGACTGCCAGTTCCTCTTTTGATTCGGCCGCCGAAACAAAGCCCACCGGCATCCCAATAATTAAATCCGGTTTGGCGATCCCCTCTTTAATTAAACGAATTAACTCTAACAATGCAGTGGGTGCATTACCGATGGCATATATTCCGCCTTCATGCAAACGAGTTGCTTTTTGCATCGATATAATCGCACGTGTTGTACCTTGAACTTTCGCTTCCTTTGCGACATCCTCATCCGCAATGTAACAATGTAAGTCGCTGCCATGCTTCTGGAATCGTTTGCGGCCTGAACCACTCTCTATCATTTGTACGTCTACTACTACGTGACGTCCTGCTAAAATTGATTGGATTCCCGCCTCGAGTGCGTCAGGTGTGAAAATCATGCTGCGTCCTAACTCAAAATCCGCTGAAGCGTGAATTACGCGCCGAACTACCATCCACTGCTCATCTGTAAATGGGTGTTCTCCCATCTCTTCTTTGATAATTGAGAAACTGTGATCATAAATTTTATCTGGATCTACAGTTAGTGGTGTAAATTTCGTATTAAAGTTCATGTTTGGATTTTTCAAGTATTAAACCTCCTAATAGTCGGGTAACTTTTTCAAAAGACGTACAAAAATTATCATATTGAAGCTTTGGTCGTTTAATCAAAATAACTGGTATTTCCAGTTCCAAGGCGGCGGTAATTTTCTCATCTACCGATCCTACTTTTCCGCTTTCCTTGGTGATCATTAACGTCACGTCGTATTGCTCGCATAACGACTTATTCAGTGATTCAGAAAACGGTCCTTGTATTGCGATAATATCCTTTTGTTTGATTCCTAATTTATCGCACTTTTCCATGTTCCCTATGTTTGGGAGCATTCTGCAGATCAAGCGAATTTCATCACGCAATAAATAGTCCGCAAACACTTCCAGCGTCTTACTTCCCGTAGTCAACATAACCGTTCCTTTATGCGTTTGAGCCAGCTTGGCTGCATCTTCATAACTTTCAACTTCCGTAATCAGTGGAGAAACAAACTTTTCCTTCGGACGTTCATAGCGAATATATGGAACACCGCATGCCTTAGCCGCTTTCATAGCCGTTTTCGAAGCTTCCTCTGCATAAGGATGACTGGCATCCACAACACAAGTCATCTCATGCTTTCGGATCAGCTCCTCCATATCATCCGCCGTTAACCTGCCCACCTGATACGCGATATCATTTGCTTTTAAACTTTCTGCAGCAGAATCGGTTACTACTGTGGCGATCAGGGAGTGGCCGAGACTCTGCAAATGAATGGCTAAGGCCCTTGCATCGCTGGTACCTGCTAAAAATAAAATCATAACTTCCTCCTAATCCCCGCAAGGCGCCGGCTCTACTTCAATCTTGCAGCTCATGTCGTAATAGTCATAGTTCAGTACTTTTTTAACACGTTTAAAATACTTAAAGAAACGTTCGTTAGGGTGTGCATTTTGTTCATATTCTTCTATAATTTTGGTGACCAACGGGATTAAATCATCCGGTTCAATTCCCTCAGCGATTGGCTGGGCAGCATGAGCAGTACGGCCAACCGGTTTCGCTCCAATAAATAAATCAAACTTTTTCTTTCGGTAAACAATTCCAATGTCGTCAAACACAGGGCGATAACATGCCATGCCGCAACCATTGAACCCGACATGCAACTGCTTTGGAAGCTTCATTCCTTCAAACTTTGCTGCGATTTCTTCCGCATATGGGATAGAATCCGCCTTTTCTCCGTAACAAAAATCACACGCTTTAACTTTTAAGACTTCCCCTGCTGGCATGACTGTAAAGCGTTCATTTTCAAGTTTTTCAACAATCGCTTCAGGATTATCTGTTGTAACTTTTACAATAAAACGATGATCCGGTGTATATTCCAATGTGCCTTTCTCACCAACGACTTCAGCTAAAATCAGCATCTGCTCTGCTGTGATCATTTTATTAGCAACACCAGGCGAAACGGAAAATTCAAATATATTCTCGATCGGCTGCCTCACCAAAAATGGGTTTTCCACTTCTTCTTCTGAAACCATAGATAAAGCCTTTAATGCCATATCCATTGACTGAACCTTTTCTTTTGGCTCTGGTTCTTGCACAGGAGCTTGCTCGGACTCCTTGCTTATGATTTCCTCATATCCTGACCGCGCCTCTCCGGTTTCCTGATCAAGCGCCCATGGTTCTGCTTCCTTTTTCAAACGCTGATGTGGTTTTAAACTTTGTTTACCTTCTCCCAACGTATATTTACGTTGGTAACCGCGCGGCGTAATAATCTTTCCATCATAAAAGAAAGTGGAAGAGTTGCCGATAATGACAGTCGTCAGCATTCCAATATCATGCTCAAGCATTTCCGATAATGTCGTTAAGACAATACGCTGGTTTTCACGATATGCACTTTTCACCAGGCCTACAGGCGTATCAGGGGAGCGATATTTTAGTAAGATATTCTGTGCTTCTACAATTTGACGCGTCCGGCGTCCGCTCTTTGGATTGTATAAAGCAATGACAAAATCCGCCATCCCGGCAGCTTCAATACGTTTTTCGATAACAGTCCATGGTGTCAGATGGTCACTCAAACTGATCGTACAAGAATCATGCATAACAGGTGCACCCAGTAAGCTTGCACATGAGTTAATAGCTGAAATACCTGGAACGATTTCTACATCAATTCCCTCTGCTTCAGTCCAGCCCTTTTCGACCAGCACCTCATACACTAATCCAGCCATGCCATACGCACCTGAATCACCACTGGAAATTACTGAGACAATACCGCCTGCCTCCGCTTTCTTAACAGCATCTTGCGCACGTGAAACTTCTTCAGTCATTCCTGTGCTGACAATGGACTTCGCTGTTACCAAATGCTTAATCAGCTCTACATACGTTTTATATCCAATAATATAATCACTTGCTTGCAGTGCGTCTAATGCCCGTCCCGTAATATGTTCAGTAGCACCGGGACCAAAGCCGACGACATAAATTTTTCCCTTTTTCATGATTTCCCTCCAAATAAAAATGCCTACACTCCTTTTCAGGGGAGTGTAGGCACGTGAAAGTATATTAGAAGTCATACTGAAAAAACAATTAATATTATTGTCCCGCCCATACTTCTCCCACCGAAAAGTAAAGTGTCATTTAAATAAGCAGGTTTCCTGACTCAAGCTTCACTTTACTCTTACACCTTCCCAATTTCTCAGTGGTATTGTAATTTCATCAGCTTTTACAGTAGCGGGGGCTGTACTAGAATTTCACTAGTTTCCCTTTTAACTCACAATGTGAGCACTTATTTAAATTAGTTTATTTAATTTTCATAAATATAACACATAATCTTCTAATCTACAAACTTACTTTGGTTTATTTTCTATACCCTTATGACAGACTATCTCTTCTTTCTGAATTTCTTTGTTTTCTATTCTCAAGAAAAACTCGTCCTCAGTGCAACCATGATCGCAAGCTAGAGGCATTCAGTAAATCTTTACATTTTAGATTATCGCAGTCAAAGTCAAGCATAGCTATACATTTACAAACTACTCACTACTTGAATTAGTGGGTTATGAACTATTGGGATAGACTACAGTGTTAATTACAGAAAGAAATTTAAAACTCTAAAAAACCTCTTTCCAAAAAACTCGGAAAGAGGCTGTAAAGGTTGATATGAAATCAATATTAACGTTTTGAGAACTGAGGTGCACGACGAGCGCCGCGAAGACCATATTTTTTACGTTCCTTCATACGTGGATCACGTGTTAGGAATCCTGCTGATTTAAGTGCTGCACGGAAATCAGGATCTACAGTAAGCAATGCACGAGCAACGCCGTGACGAATTGCGCCTGCTTGACCTGTGTAACCTCCACCGTTAACGTTAACGTGGATATCGTAGCTTCCAAGTGTTTCCGTTGTAACTAGTGGTTGTTTAATGATTTCACGAAGTGTTTCGAATGGTACGTAGTCTTCTACGTCACGATTATTGACGACAATTTTGCCTTCGCCAGGAATTAGACGTACACGAGCTACTGAACTTTTACGACGGCCAGTGCCGATATATTGTACTTGTGCCAAGTGGGTTTCCTCCTCTTAATTAACCGCGAAGCTCGAAAGCTTCTGGTTTTTGTGCTGCATGCTGATGTTCTGGACCAGCAAATACGTGTAATTTCTTGATTGTTTGACGACCTAGAGGACCGTTTGGAAGCATTCCTTTAATCGCAAGTTCAAGCATTTTTACAGGGTAGTTTGTACGCATTTCAAGAGCAGTACGTGACTTGATGCTACCTGTGTAACCAGAGTGACGGTAGTACATTTTATCTTTCAACTTGTTACCAGTCAATTGGATTTTTTCAGCGTTGATGATGATGACGTGATCGCCTGTATCAACATGTGGTGTAAACGTTGGTTTATGTTTACCGCGTAAAAGAGTTGCAACTTCTGAAGCAAGACGACCAAGCGTTTGTCCTTCAGCGTCGACAACTAGCCATTTACGTTCGACTTCGTGACCTTTAGCCATGAATGTTGTGCGCATATTGTATTTCCTCCTAAAATATCAAATCTGTTCCCTGTTTTCTCTATCCCTAAACACAAATAAACTTCCGGGGCTTGTTTGTGGGGTTATTGAAATACCATTTATCATGTTATCCTTTATTGCCAATAAAGTCAAGCGTTTTTATGTATACGCCAGGATTAGTTGCCATGACTTCAATATGTGACTTCTAGTAAGTACAAACCGTGTGCCGCCGCAGTTTTCCCTGCTCTTTGGCGATCTTTCGCCTCGAGTATTTTTTGGATATCTTCAGGCTCGTCCCAGCCAATGCCGACTGCTAGCAAAGCACCAGCAATCGTACGAACCATATTGTAAAGAAATCCATCTCCTTCCACTTCAAGAACTAGTTCGTCGTGATGCCGTTCAAGTGTTAGTTTTCGGATCGTGCGGACTTTATTCGAAGTAGCGGTCTTCGCCGAACAGAAACTTGTGAAGTCATGTGTGCCAATCAAATAGGCAGCACCTGCATTCATTCGTTCTATATCAGGATTCCATCTACCTAAATGGACTGCAAAATTACGTTCGAATGGGCTTTGCAATTCTCCATAGGACCATTTATATCGATACGTTTTGCCTTTTGCACCGTAACGGGCGTGAAAGTCTTTAGACACCTGTTCAATCGCAGTTATACGAATGTCCTTAGGTAGCAATACATTCAATGCCATCAGCCAACGATCACCTAAATCAAGAGGTGTGTCAAAATGAATGACCTGGCCTAACGCATGAACACCGGCATCGGTTCGTCCGCTTGCTACCGCGTGTGATGTCGGGTTTTTATGCAATTTAACAAGGGCTTTATCAATCTCAGCTTGAACTGTCCGCATGTTTGGTTGCGATTGATAGCCGGCAAAATACGTCCCGTCGTACGAAACAGTTGCTTTCATTCGTTTCAATTTATTCACTTCCTCACCCACAACAATACACCTACTAATAGCACAAACGTGATCAGAACAGCAGTATCCCTTATGTGCCAAGACAGCTGACGGAACCTTGTGCGACCTTCTCCACCACGGTAGCCACGCACTTCCATAGCGATCGCCAAATCTTCCGCACGCTTAAACGCACTAACAAATAGTGGTACAAGCAACGGAATGACTGCCTGCACCCGTTCTTTGATGGAACCGGTACTTAAATCAGACCCTCTAGCTAATTGTGCCTTTAAAATTTTATCCGTTTCATCCATCAAGGTTGGAATAAAACGTAGTGATATGGACATCATCAATGCCAACTCATGTACTGGCAATTTCAGCTTTTTAAAAGGATTGAGCAACGTTTCCAATCCATCCGTAATCGAGATCGGTGAAGTGGTTAGTGTCAATACTGTCGTAATCAAAACAAGAACTAAAAATCGGATGGATATAAATATACCCATTCGCAATCCCTCTTCATATATTTTGATAAACTTCCATTCAAATATAATAGGTCCTTCGCGTGTAAAGAAAATATGTAATAGAAGAGTAAAAATGATCAAAAAAATGACTGGTTTTAATCCATTAATCAAAAAGTACGGTCTAATTCGGGCAAGTGCAATAACAAATGCTGTGAAGCCAAGCAAAATGGCATAGGACACAACGTTATTAGCCAAGAATACCGCTACTACAAACAGAAAGACAAAGAGCAATTTGGAACGAGGATCCATACGATGCACAATGGATGTACCTGGAATAAAACGGCCTATAATCATTTTTTCTAACATGGCCGCTCCTCTTTTCTTGCAATAGCTTTTGCTAATTCTTGTGCCAATATGTCTTCCGTAAGTGCAATACGATCGAAACGTTGACCACTCATCTTTTCAATCTCACGCTGAAAACGCACGGAACGCGGGATGCTGAGTCGAAATGAATGAAGCTCGTCTTCCATACTATATATTTCTTCAGGCGTCCCTTCCATCACGGCTGTCCCCTCATGCATCACCAGGATTCGATCACTGTAACGTGCCGCATCTTCCATACTATGGGTCACAAGAATGGTCGTTAGACTCTCCGTCTTATGCAAATGATGGAATAACTCCATAATCTCCTTACGACCTTTAGGATCCAACCCCGCTGTAGGCTCGTCAAGGACCAAGACAGATGGCTTGAACGCCAAGACACCTGCAATCGCAACGCGCCGCATTTGACCTCCTGACAGTTCGAAAGGAGACTTCTGCAACACATCATCCGGCAGACCTAACAGTTTCACTAATTCATGTGCGCGAGCTCTTGCTTCTTCTTTCGGCACACCAAAATTTATGGGACCGAACATGATATCTTTTTCAACTGTTTCTTCAAATAACTGATGTTCAGGGAACTGAAACACAATTCCTACTTGGTGCCGTACTTCCTTCATCTGCTTACCTTTAGTTTGGGCAGTAATCATCGTGTCACCTATTTGGACGATACCTTCAGACGGCTTTAGCAACCCATTCAAATGAAGCAATAGAGTCGACTTCCCTGAGCCCGTATGACCAATAATTGATGTATAAGAGCCTGAAGGGATCGTAGCTGTCACGTCGTGCAAAGCACGTTTCTCAAACGGTGAATCTTTAGCGTATAAGTATCCTACTTGCTGAAGTGAAATGTCCACAATTCATTCACCAACTCTTCTTCTGTCATATGATTGCCTTGCAACTCTACGCCAGCTGCTCTTACTAACTCAGAAACGCGTAAAGCAAAAGGCAGATCGAGCCCAATCTTTTCGAGCTCAGTACCTTGGCGGAAAATTTCCTGTGGTGTACCTACCATCAATACTTGTCCTTCATTCATTACCAATATACGATCTGCCAATAATACTTCTTCTAAATCATGTGTAATGGATAACACAGTCAAACCAATTTCCGATCGCAACTTCTTGACGATCTCAATGACCTCTTCACGTCCTTTCGGATCCAACATGGAAGTGGCTTCATCCAAAATAAGTAGCTCGGGATGCAATGCTAATGCGCCTGCAATCGCTACACGCTGCTTCTGACCGCCTGATAGATGATGTGGCTCATGATTAATGTAATCCGTCATCTTCACTTGTTCTAAAGCCTCTTGAACACGTTTTACCATCATGTCGTATGGTACACCGTTATTTTCTAGTGCGAAAGCTACGTCATCCTGTACCGTAGATCCGACAAACTGATTATCGGGGTTTTGAAAGACAATACCCATACGTGAACGTGTTTCCCAAAGATTTTCTTCTGATAATCGTTCCGAGAAGAGATGTACTTCACCTGATGAAGGAAACATCAAGCCAATCAACAGCTTTGCTAGCGTCGACTTACCAGAACCGTTATGTCCTACAACTGCCAGCCATTCTCCTTCATACAAAGTGAAAGACGCATTATTCAATGCCTTAGTTGACTCAGGTGAAGAGTCTTCATCCTCCATATCGTAAGAGAACTCTACCTGGTGCATCGACGCTATTTCCTTCATTTAGATTCCTCCTCTTAGCTGTTGCTATGGATCAATATAAGCTCTATGTAATCAATTATTCTTATGTATAAAAAAAAAGCGCGTACCTCATCTAAGGAATGCGCCTTTGAAAACGAAAATGCCGGGTGCTCATGCCGACATCTCAGATGAGGTACGTAGAGCTAGACCAGTCGATTACTCGCGGATCATAACACTCAGCTTTTATGTCGTATAAATCTCGTAGTTGTAATAAAAGGGTGTGCTGTGCGTGACAGACACACCCTCGAAGTGTTGGAATTACACCAGTTCAATAATAACTACTGGTGCGCCATCGCCACGGCGAGGTCCCATTTTCATTATACGTGTATAACCGCCTTGGCGATCTGCATAACGTGGTGCTACTGTATCAAACAACTTTTGAAGTGCAAACACTGTTGCTTCTTCGCCTTCTCCGTTTTCAACAGTCACCTTTTCACGACGGATATATTCAGCCGCTTGACGACGTGCATGAAGATCTCCGCGTTTTCCAAGAGTGATCATCTTTTCAACTACTTTACGTAATTCTTTTGCACGTGTTTCAGTTGTCTGGATGCGCTCATGAATAATAAGATCTGTCGTTAAGTCGCGAAGCATTGCTTTACGTTGTGAACTTGTGCGTCCAAGTTTTCTGTATCCCATTTGAAGTTACCCTCCTTCAATATATGTCAGTTATTCTTCAGAGCGTAACTCAAGGTTTAGCTCATCCAATTTAGCTTTCACTTCTTCAAGTGATTTACGGCCTAAGTTTCGCACTTTCATCATTTCGTCTTCAGACTTGTTAGCAAGTTCTAAAACTGTATTGATGCCTGCACGCTTCAAGCAGTTATAAGATCGGACAGAAAGATCAAGTTCTTCAATTGTCATTTCCAAAACTTTTTCTTTTTGGTCTTCTTCTTTTTCTACCATGATTTCTGCAGTTTGTGCTTCGTCAGTCATACCAACGAATATATTCAAATGCTCTGTAAGAATTTTAGCTCCAAGTGATACTGCCTCTTTAGGACCAATGCTTCCATCTGTCCATACATCGAGTGTCAACTTATCAAAGTTGGTACTTTGTCCGACGCGAGTGTTTTCAACTTGGAAGTTAACGCGTGATACAGGAGTGTAAATCGAGTCGATTGGAATTACACCAATCGCTAGATCCTCACGTTTGTTTTGATCGGAAGGAACATATCCGCGTCCACGTACAGCATACATACGCATACGTAAATGTCCATTTTTACCGAGAGTAGCAATCGGGAGATCTGGATTTAATACTTCAACATCACTATCATGTGTGATGTCTGCAGCCGTCACGACGCCTTCACCTTTCACATCGATCTCAATAACTTTCTCATCGTCTGAGTAAATTTTGAGAGCTAGTTTCTTCACATTCAAAATAACTGTAGATACGTCTTCGACGACACCTTCAATTGTAGCGAATTCATGAAGTACACCATCGATTTGAATAGATGTCACAGCAGCTCCTGGTAATGAAGACAAGAGAATGCGGCGCAAGGAATTCCCTAAGGTGTTTCCATATCCACGCTCTAAAGGTTCGATAATAAACTTACCGAACTGTGAATCTTCACCGATCGTTACTGTTTCAATCTTTGGTTTCTCAATCTCGATCATTTATTTACCCTCCTCAAAACGTCTCTATATTGGTTTAACCTTATTGAATTCACTGATAATAGATAGTCTATTTCAACAGTATTAACAAAAAATGTCTTTCTTAATCCAATAGATTCAAACCGATTATACGCGACGACGTTTTGGCGGGCGACAACCATTGTGCGGAACCGGAGTTACGTCTCTGATTGCAGTAACTTCAAGACCAGCAGCTTGTAGTGAACGAATAGCCGCTTCACGACCAGCACCTGGGCCTTTAACTGTTACTTCCAATGATTTTAAACCGTGTTCCATTGCTGTTTTCGCTGCAGTTTCAGCAGCCATTTGTGCAGCAAATGGAGTGGATTTACGGGAACCTCTAAAGCCAAGTGCACCAGCGCTAGACCATGAAAGTGCATTACCGTGGCTATCCGTGATAGTTACGATAGTGTTATTGAACGTTGAACGGATATGTGCGATACCAGTCTCAATATTCTTTTTTACACGACGTTTACGAGTTTGTTGTTTACGTGCCATGTTGGAAAGAACCCTCCTTTACCTAATTATTTTTTCTTGTTAGCCATTGTACGTTTAGGACCCTTACGCGTACGTGCATTGTTTTTCGTGTTTTGTCCACGAACAGGCAATCCACGACGGTGACGGATACCACGGTTACTACCGATTTCCATCAAACGCTTGATATTTAGAGAAGTTTCACGACGAAGATCTCCTTCTACTTTCAAGCCGTCAATTTGTTCACGAATCTTATCAAGCTCAGCGTCAGTTAAATCACGAACGCGAGTCTCTGTTGAAACATCAGCTGCAGTTAAAATTGATTGTGCAGTTGTTTTACCAATACCGAATATATATGTCAATGAAATGACAACGCGCTTATCGCGCGGAACGTCTACACCAGCAATACGTGCCATATAAGTTGTGCACCTCCTTGTGTTTTAGCCTTGTCTTTGTTTATGCTTTGGATTTTCACAGATTACCATTACTCGGCCGCGTCTACGAATAACTTTACATTTTTCGCAGATCGGTTTTACAGATGGTCTTACTTTCATCTTACCCAACCTCCTTCAGTATTTCGGGAGTGCAAAAGTTTATTTGAAACGGTATGTGATACGACCACGTGTTAAATCGTAAGGTGAAAGTTCCAATGTCACCTTGTCGCCTGGCAGAATACGAATAAAGTGCATACGAATTTTACCTGACACGTGTGCAAGCACAGTATGTCCGTTCTCTAACTCCACTTTAAACATCGCATTCGGCAACGTTTCAAGAACAGTTCCTTCTACCTCAATTACGTCGTCCTTCGCCATCAATCCTGTCTCCCTTCTATATCCAATAAAGGCTTTCACCATCGAGCGGCATCAGTTGCCTTCAAAAGGCTTCCTTCAACATATGTCCAGTTAGCATGAGTGATATTCGAAAGACGTCTGCCACATTTCGCTGTTTCGCATAAATCACGAATGAGATCCTTTATTGCCCTCGTTGCAGTGCCAATTATATATTATACTGCCATTGGCAATAGAATGCATGTCGGAACTACCAAGGAATTAATGATAAACTCTCATTGATCTTATAACAGGAACTTAATGTATTTGCAGTTCGATTTCATCCATTACCTTCCGAACAATGATGAAGATGTGCCCGAAAAGGATTGATTACTTTTTACCTTGTTGCAAAACAGCATCTAAGTCCTTGAATACAAGATTAATATCCTGTTGGCCATTAATTTTAGTCAGTACACCTTTTTCGCCATAAAAGTCGAGTAAAGGAGCTGTCTGATTCATATTTACTTCCAGACGATTCATGACAGTATCCGGATTATCATCTGCACGTTGGTAAAGTTCGCCACCATCCTTATCACACACATCTTCTACCTTTGGTGGGTTGAAGATCAAGTGATACGATGTGCCACATACTTTACAAATTCGACGGCCAGATAACCTTGCAACTAATTCCTCTGTATCGACTTCTATGTCCAATACATACTCAATGCTTTTTCCCAAATCCTTAAGTAAAGCATCTAGTGCTTTAGCTTGTGGAACTGTTCTAGGGAAGCCATCAAGCAAGAATCCTTTGTCACAATCCGGTTTGCTTAAACGTTCACGCACGATACCAATGGTAACTTCATCAGGAACTAATGCTCCTTGATCCATGAACGATTTTGCCTTAACTCCAAGTTCCGTGCCATCTTTGATGGCAGCACGGAACATATCGCCTGTAGAAATATGGGGGATTCCGTATTTCTCGACAATTTTGTCTGCTTGTGTGCCTTTACCAGCACCAGGCAGACCCATTAATACGATATTCATACGTCCTTGCCCTCCATTTGTTAACAATAGGTCAGGCTATTGCTTTTTATTTCATAAAGCCTCTGTAATGTCTCTTCACTAATTGTGATTCTAATTGCTTCATTGATTCAAGGGCAACCCCTACTACAATGAGCAAGCTCGTTCCGCCGATTTGAGCGGATTGAGGCAGATTCGCCAAGTTGATGAAGAAGATTGGCATAACCGCTACGACGGCTAGGAAAATCGAGCCGACGAACGTTAGTCTATACAGAGTACTTGTTAAGTACTTTTGAGTGTTTGCTCCTGGACGAATTCCTGGAATATATGCACCTTGTTTTTTCAGATTTTCTGCCATATTTTCTGGATTCACTTGAATGAATGCATAGAAATACGTAAATGCGATAATAAGTGCTACATATAAAATCATTCCGATTGGATTCGTATAATCGAAGATCCGAATAATCGTTTTAGTTACACTGTTCTCACCGAAAAATGGAGCGATTTGTTGTGGCGTAATGAAGAATGCCACCGCAAAGATTACCGGGATAACTCCTGCAGCATTCAATTTCAAAGGTAAATGTGTTTGTTGACTTGCAACAGACTGATTGCGTCCCGAGACACGTTTCGCATATTGAATCGGAATTTTCCGCAATGCTTCTTGGAAGTAAATAACTCCGACCACAATGGCTACGATCACGATTAGCAGTAAGACCATTGTTGCAATTCTAATAAATAGTGCATCTCCAGCGTCTTGAATTTGCGTTACATACAACTGATTAACAGCATTTGGAATGCCGGCAACAATCCCTGCAAAGATAATGATGGAAATACCATTCCCCACGCCTTTTGCAGTAATTTGTTCGCCAAGCCATAAAAGGAAAGCTGTACCAGCAGTCAACACAATCGCAATTGTAATATACGTAGATACGCTATTGTCTTGAATCAGTGTACCACCAAATGTTTGGTTGAAACCAAACGACATGGCCAGTGCTTGAATAAAGGCTAGAGCGATCGTGAAATATCTTGTGAATTGTGCAAGTTTACGTCTTCCGACATCACCTTGTTTTGACCACTCAGTAAACTTTGGAACAACATCCATCTGCAAGAGTTGTACAATGATGGATGCCGTGATATACGGCATAATCCCCATTGCAAAGATCGAGAAGTTGGATAATGCTCCTCCACCGAATGTGTTCAAGAATCCGATAAACTGGTTATCCGATTGTTGTAAAGCAGTTGCATCAACGTTTGGAACCGGAACAAATGTCCCTAGTCTAAAAACGATGAGCACTAGGAGGGTGAAAATTATTTTAGACCGGATCTCCTTCACACGCATGAAATTAGAGATTGTCTGAAACATTATACCACCTCTGTTTGCCCGCCTGCTTTTTCAATTGCTTCTTTTGCAGAAGCGGAGAATTTGTTAGCACGTACTGTGATCTTCTTATCAAGTGTTCCGTTACCCAGAATCTTGATACCAGACTTAGCATTGCTTACAACACCAGTTTCAATTAGCAATTCCGGTGTTACTTCCGTGCCTTCTTCGAAACGATTTAATGTATCAAGGTTAACGATGGCATAATCTTTACGATTGATGTTCGTGAACCCACGCTTAGGAAGTCGTTGGAAAAGAGGAATTTGTCCACCTTCGAAACCAAGACGTACACCGCCGCCTGAACGAGCGTTTTGACCGTCATGACCTCTACCAGAAGTCTTACCTGTTCCAGATCCAATACCACGACCAACGCGTTTGCGGTTTCTGCGAGATCCCTCAGCTGGTTTTAGCTCATGTAATTTCATCTTATCGGCACCTCCTTATTGTAAAATAGTACTTAAATTTCTTTAACGGTTACCAAGTGGCTAACTTTTGTGAGCATACCACGGATGGCATCATTGCTTTGATGCTCAACTGTTTGATTTAACTTTCGAAGGCCTAGTGCTTCAATTGTTTTACGCTGTGTTGGCTTTGAACCAATAACACTTTTCGTAAGGGTGACTTCAAGTTTGTTCGTCATTGTATTTCCCCCCTTAACCTAACAGTTCTTCTACGGATTTACCACGCAATTTGGCAATGTCTTCTGCGCGTTTCAAATTCTGCAACCCTTCGATTGTTGCACGTACCATGTTGATTGGTGTGCTTGATCCAAGAGATTTAGAAAGAATATCCGTGATGCCTGCAAGTTCAAGTACCGCACGGACAGGTCCACCTGCGATAACACCAGTACCCGGAGCAGCTGGCTTGATGAGGATTTGTCCTGCACCAAAGCGTCCGATTACTTCATGTGGAGTTGTACCTTTGACCATTGGCACTACAATCAAGTTTTTCTTCGCATCTTCAATTGCTTTACGGATTGCATCTGGAACTTCTTGTGCTTTACCAGTACCAAAACCGACACGACCATTTTTATCTCCGACTACGACAAGTGCAGTGAAGCGGAAACGACGTCCACCTTTTACAACTTTCGCAACGCGGTTGATCGTTACTACGCGTTCTTCAAACTCACTTTTGTTCTGATCATTACGACGCATGAAATATGTCCCTCCCTCTTAATTAAAATTCCAGACCATTTTCGCGTGCAGCGTCAGCTAATGCTTTTACACGGCCGTGGAAAAGATATCCGCCGCGGTCGAATACAACCGTTTTGACGTCTTTTTCAACAGCTTTCTTTGCAATAAGCTCGCCGACTTTAGCTGCAGATTCAGTGTTACCTGTAGATCCTGCCTCAACATCTTTATCTCTTGTAGAAGCGCTAACGATTGTTACGCCATTCAAGTCATCAATCAATTGTGCATAGATGTGCTTGTTTGAACGATAAACGTTTAGACGTGGACGCTCTGCAGTTCCGCTGATTTTCGTACGCACACGTGCGTGACGCTTTCTACGGACAGCGTTTTTATCTTGTTTCGTGATCATCGGAGTCACTCCTTCCAAATACCTCTAGCGGTATTATTTACCTGTTTTACCTTCTTTACGACGAACGATTTCGCCTTCATAACGAATACCTTTGCCTTTATACGGCTCTGGTGGACGTACTTGACGGATGTTAGAAGCAAGAGCACCTACGTGTTCTTTGTTGTATCCGCGAACAATTACTTTCGTGTTCGCTGGAACTTCAACTTCTACACCTTCTTCTGGTGTGAACTCTACTGGATGTGAATAACCTACGTTCAATACAAGTTTCTTCCCTTGCATAGAAGCACGATATCCAACACCAACTAATTCAAGTGTGCGTTCAAAACCTGTAGATACTCCCACTACCATGTTGTTAAGAACAGAGCGTGTAGTACCGTGAATTGAACGGTGAGCTTTTGATTCAGAAGGACGAGTAAATGTAATTACGTTGTCTTCTTGAGTGATCGTAATTTCTTTATCTAATTGTCTCGAAAGTTCACCTTTCGGACCTTTAACAGTAGCGAAGTTTTCATCTGAAATTGTTACAGTAACACTCTCAGGAACTTCGATCTGACGATTACCAATACGGGACATTCTATTGCACCTCCATTCAATTGTTGCTAATTACCAAACGTAAGCGACGACTTCTCCGCCGACTTGTTTAGCGCGGGCTTCTTTGTCTGTTAATACACCGTTTGATGTAGAAACTAGTGCAACACCTAAGCCGTTAAGTACTTTAGGTACTTCGTTTGATTTAGCATATACACGAAGTCCTGGTTTAGAAATACGTTTCAAGCCATTGATAACGCGTTCGTTATCTTGACCGTATTTTAGGAAAATGCGGATGATGCCTTGTTTGTTATCTTCCACGTATTCCACATCACGAACGAAACCTTCTCGTTTTAAGATCTCGGCGATTTCTTTCTTTACGTTTGAAGCAGGTACCTCAAGCTTCTCGTGGCGAACCATGTTCGCATTACGGATGCGTGTAAGCATATCTGCAATCGGATCACTCATTGTCATTTGAATTAACCTCCTTCCCTAATTAGGGGTTTACCAGCTGGCTTTTTTAACGCCAGGAAGTTGTCCCTTGTATGCAAGTTCGCGGAAACAAATACGGCAAAGTTTAAATTTGCGATATACTGAATGTGGACGACCACAACGTTCGCAGCGTGTATATTCTTGTACTTTGTACTTTGGCGTACGTTTCTGTTTAGCGATCATAGATTTCTTAGCCACGTTTTCGCCTCCCTATTATTTTACTTTTGGAATGGCATGCCACACTGTGCAAGCAACTCACGTGCTTCTTCATCAGTGTTAGCTGTCGTCACGATGACGATATCCATCCCTCGTACTTTTGATACTTTATCGAAGTCAATTTCAGGGAAAATAAGTTGCTCTTTCACACCAAGAGTATAGTTACCGCGACCGTCAAACGCTTTTTTAGAAACGCCACGGAAGTCACGTACACGTGGTAATGAGATTGAAACTAATTTATCGAGAAACTCATACATACGCTCACCGCGAAGCGTTACTTTTGCTCCGATCGGCATACCTTCACGTAAACGGAATCCTGCGATAGATTTTTTCGCTTTAGTAATGACTGGTTTTTGACCTGAAATAGTTGCAAGATCCTCTACAGCTGCATCAAGTGCTTTTGTATTTTGGACAGCATCACCAACACCCATGTTGATAACGATTTTATCTACTTTAGGTACTTGCATAACAGATGTATATTCAAACTTGCTCATTAGAGCAGGTGTGATTTCTTTAGAAAACTTCTCTTTCAAACGACTCATCAGTCGGACCTCCTTTCATGCAATACTTACTTATCCAGTGATTCACCGGATTTTTTTGCAATACGTACTTTTTTACCGTCTTCCATTTTATAACCTACACGAGTCGGCTCGCCTGTTTTAGGATCGATTGCCATCACGTTTGAGACATGAATTGTAGACTCTTGGCTTACAATTCCGCCCTGTGGGTTTTCTTGGTTCGGTTTTGTGTGTTTTTTGACGATATTAATACCTTCAACAAGCACACGGTCTTTTTTCGGATAAGCAGTTAGGATCACACCTGTTTTGCCTTTATCTTTCCCAGAGATCACCATTACTTTGTCGCCTTTTTTAACGTGCATTTATCGCACCTCCTTGACTGGCTCTGTCATTAGAATTAAAGAACTTCTGGAGCAAGTGAAATGATTTTCATAAAGTTGCTGTCGCGTAGTTCGCGAGCAACCGGTCCGAAAATACGTGTTCCACGTGGCCCTTTATCATCACGGATAATAACGCAAGCATTCTCATCGAATGTAATGTATGAACCGTCTTTACGACGAACTCCACTTTTCGTACGAACAATGACCGCTTTAACGACGTCACCCTTCTTAACAACGCCACCTGGTGTTGCCTTCTTAACCGTAACAACAACTACATCACCGATGTTAGCTACTTTACGACCTGATCCGCCTAGTACTTTAATTGTTAGTACTTCGCGTGCACCAGAGTTGTCAGCAACTTTCATTCTACTTTCCTGTTGAATCATCGAGGTTACCTCCTTCCGAAATCTGGGTTAAAAACCAATTAGATGATGATCGCTTTTTCAACGACTTCTAGAAGACGGAAACGCTTAGTTGCCGATAATGGACGAGTTTCCATAATGCGAACAACATCGCCGATTTTCGCTTCGTTTAGCTCATCATGAACTTTAAGTTTCTTAGAGTACTTTACACGCTTACCGTATAAAGAATGTTTTTTGTATGTTTCTACCATTACCGTTACGGTTTTATCCATTTTATCGGAAACCACACGGCCTGTGTATACTTTGCGCTGGTTACGCTCAGTCATGGCTGCAACCTCCTTCATCAGTTATTTGCACTGATTTCTCTTTGTCGTATTACAGTTTTCATGCGCGCAATCGATTTGCGTACTTCACGGATGCGTGCAGTGTTTTCTAATTGACCTGTCGCTAACTGGAAGCGAAGGTTGAAAAGCTCTTCTTTAAGTGATTTCACTTTTTGCTCGATCTCTGCAGTTGTTAAGTCACGAATTTCATTAGCTTTCATTAGACTCACCACCAATTTCTTGTCGTTTTACAAACTTGCTTGTTACAGGAAGTTTGTGCGATGCAAGTCTAAGTGCCTCACGAGCAACCTCTTCTGAAACACCTGCAATTTCGAACATTACTCTACCAGGTTTCACAACTGCAACCCAGCCTTCAACAGCACCTTTACCGGAACCCATCCGGACTTCTAGAGGCTTTTTAGTATATGGTTTGTGCGGGAAAATATTGATCCATACTTTACCGCCACGTTTCATGTAACGAGTCATAGCAATACGAGCAGATTCAATCTGACGGTTTGTGATCCAACTTGCTTCTAGAGCTTGAAGACCATATTCACCAAATTGAACTGTAGCGCCACCTTTTGTTTCACCACGCATTTTCCCACGGAATACACGACGATGTTTTACACGTTTAGGCATTAACATATTATTTGCCTCCTTCCCCAGAGTTCTTCTTAACTTTTACTGGAAGGACTTCACCACGATAAATCCATACCTTTACGCCAAGCTTACCATAAGTAGTATCAGCTTCAGCATGTGCATAATCTATATCTGCACGTAATGTATGAAGAGGGACAGTTCCTTCACTGTAGTGTTCTGCACGAGCGATATCAGCACCGCCGAGACGACCAGACACTTGTGTTTTGATTCCTTTTGCGCCAGAACGAATAGTACGTTGGATCGCCTGTTTCTGTGCACGACGGAATGATACACGACTTTCTAATTGACGAGCGATTGATTCTGCGACTAATCTCGCATCCAAGTCAGCACGTTTGATTTCTACGATGTTGATGTGTACACGCTTGCCTGTGATCTCGTTAAGTTGCTTGCGAAGTGTTTCTACTTCGGAACCACCTTTACCGATAACCATACCTGGCTTTGCAGTGTGGATTGTAATGTTAACACGCTTAGCAGCACGTTCAATTTCAACTTTTGAAACTGATGCTTCAATAAGACGCTTTTCGATGTATTCACGGATCTTTAAGTCTTCATGTAGTAAGGACGCATAGTCTTTTTCCGCGTACCATTTTGAGTCCCAGTCACGGATGACGCCTACACGGAGTCCATTAGGATGTACTTTTTGGCCCACTAATTACCCCTCCTTCTTTTCAGATACCACTAATGTGATGTGGCTTGTACGTTTGTTAATCGCACTCGCACGACCTTGTGCACGTGGACGGAAACGTTTCATTGTTGGTCCTTCGTCTACGAATACTTCACTGACGATTAAGTTCTCAGTATCCATTTCGTAGTTGTGTTCAGCGTTTGCAATTGCAGATTTCAATAATTTTTCCACGACTGGAGATGCCGCTTTAGGCGTAAGTCGTAGAATAGCCATAGCTTCACCTATATTCTTGCCGCGGATAAGATCAACGACCAAACGAACTTTGCGAGAAGCAATACGGACTGTGCGTACAGATGCTTTAGCTTGTTGCATCAGGATAACCTCCTCTCAAATTAGCGTTTTGTTTTCTTATCGTCGGCACCATGGCCTCTGTATGTGCGTGTAGGTACGAATTCACCTAGTTTGTGACCTACCATATCTTCTGTTACATAAACAGGTACGTGTTTACGTCCATCATATACTGCAATCGTTAATCCGATGAAAGTCGGGAAGATTGTTGAACGGCGTGACCATGTTTTAATAACTTGTTTCTTTTCTGCATTTTTTTGTGCGTCAACCTTTTTTAGTAAATGGTCATCTGCAAAAGGTCCTTTTTTCAAGCTGCGGCCCATTCTGGAACCTCCTTCCGAGTATGTACTACGGTCCATCTACTGAACCGCAGTGCAATAACATTATTTTTTACGACGACGAACGATAAACTTATCTGATTTCTTGTTCTTCGTACGTGTCTTGAATCCAAGAGTTGGTTTACCCCAAGGAGTAACAGGACTTGGCATACCGATTGGCGTACGTCCTTCACCACCACCGTGTGGGTGATCATTAGGGTTCATTACAGATCCACGAACAGTTGGACGTTTGCCTAACCAACGTGAACGACCTGCTTTACCAATGTTGATCAATTCGTGCTGTTCGTTACCAACTTGACCGATTGTAGCACGGCAAGTAGCAAGAATCATACGAACTTCACCTGACTGTAGACGAATGATGACGTATTTGCCTTCGCGTCCTAGTAATTGAGCTGATGTTCCTGCTGAACGAACTAGTTGTCCGCCTTTGCCTGGCTTCATTTCAATGTTGTGAATCGTAGATCCCATAGGAATGTTCTCTAATGGTAGAGCGTTTCCTACGCGAATATCCGCTTCAGGTCCTGAAATGATTGTGGAACCTACTGTCAATCCTTTAGGAGCAAGGATATATTTCTTTTCTCCATCTGCATAGTTGATTAATGCGATGTTTGCTGAACGGTTTGGATCGTATTCGATCGTAGCAACGCGTCCTGGAATGCCATCTTTCCGACGTTGGAAATCGATGACACGGTATTGGCGCTTATGTCCTCCACCTTGGTGACGAACTGTCATTCTACCTTGGTTGTTACGTCCGCCTTTACGCTTTACTGGTGCAAGCAATGATTTTTCCGGTTTGCTAGCTGTAATCTCAGCAAAGTCAGAAGAAGTCATGTTACGACGTCCGTTGGAGGTAGCTTTGTACTTCTTAATCGCCATTTTGTGTTCCCTCCTTCATTTAGTATGAGTTAATTACATTTCAAAAAGTTCAATATCTTTGGAATCTGTAGTTAGTGTAACAATTGCCTTGCGGCGTTTGTTCGTATAACCAGCATGTTTCCCCATACGCTTGAACTTACCTTTGTAGTTCATCACGTTAACTTTTTCTACTTTAACACCGAAGATTTCTTCAACAGCTTGTTTCACGTGCGTTTTGTTCGCGCGTGTATCAACTTCGAATGTATATTTTCTTAAGTCTTCCATTTGTTCAGAAGAACGCTCGGTAATGACCGGACGTTTCAGAATATCACGTGCTTCCATTAACCAAGCACCTCCTCGACTTTTTCTATTGCTGCTTTTGTCATAACTAGCTGGTCATGTCCGACTAAGTCAAGAATGTTAATACCATTCGCTGAAATGACGCTGATTCCTGGAATATTACGAGCAGACAACGCTACTGTTTCTTCTGGATCAGCTGTAACAAATAATGCTTTCTTAGTAATTGAAAGATCTTCAAGAACTTTTACAAAGCCTTTTGTTTTTGGTGCATCAAATGCTAAGTTTTCTAGAACGATTAATTCTTCAGCTGCTACTTTCGTAGAAAGAGCGGATAGAAGTGCTAAACGGCGAACTTTCTTAGGCATTTTATAGCTGTAGCTACGTGGTGATGGACCGAATACGATACCGCCTCCACGCCATTGTGGTGATCTGATTGAACCTTGACGAGCACGACCTGTACCCTTTTGACGCCACGGTTTACGACCGCCGCCTGCCACTTCCGCACGAGTTTTAACCTTGTGATTACCTTGGCGTAAAGAGGCTTGTTGTTGAACAATTGCTTCGAATAATACTGCTTCATTCGGCTCGATTCCAAAAATCGCATCGTTTAGTTCGATGTCGCCGACAGCAGAACCTGTTTGACTTACTACAGATACTTTAGGCATTCCTGTTTCCTCCTTTCTGTTTTACTCAGTTTCCTTTGATAGCACTTTTCACTTGTACAAGTGATTTACGAGCGCCAGGAACGTTACCTTTTACTAATAACAAGTTGCGCTCAGCGTCAACTCGAACGATTTCAACGTTTTGGATCGTTACTGTTTTGCCACCAGTACGTCCAGGTAATTTCTTTCCTTTGAATACGCGTTGTGCATCGACTGCTCCAAGTGAACCTGGTGCGCGGTGGAAACGTGATCCGTGAGTCATTGGTCCACGTGAGTAACCGTGGCGCTTAATAACACCTTGGAATCCTTTACCTTTTGAAACTCCTGTAATGTCTACTACTTCGCCTTCTGCGAACGTATCGACTTTGACTTCCTGACCAACTTCGTATGCACTAACGTCAGCTCCGCGAACTTCGCGAATGAAGCGCTTAGGTGCCGTGTTAGCTTTTGCTACGTGGCCTTGCTCAGGCTTGTTTGAAAGCTTTTCACGTTTATCATCAAATCCTATTTGGATTGACTCGTAGCCGTCTGTTTCGATTGTCTTCTTTTGAAGTACAACGTTTGGAGCAGCTTCAATCACTGTTACTGGGATTAGATCGCCGTTTTCAGCAAATACTTGCGTCATTCCGACTTTTCTTCCTAAGATTCCTTTGGTCATTAGTCACACCTCCTGTAATATTGTTTGTTTTTTATGTTTTATAGTTTAATTTCGATGTCGACGCCTGATGGTAAATCAAGCTTCATAAGTGCATCCACCGTTTGTGGTGTTGGATTCACGATATCGATTAAACGTTTGTGAGTACGCATTTCAAATTGCTCACGTGAATCTTTATATACGTGAACAGAACGCAATACCGTGTAAACTGATCTTTCAGTTGGCAACGGAATTGGACCTGAAACACTAGCTCCAGAACGTTTAGCCGTTTCAACAATCTTTTCAGCTGACTGATCGATCATTCTGTGATCGTAAGCTTTCAATCTAATACGAATCTTTTGTTTTGCCATTACTTTCCCTCCCTTTCGCCTATTTTCTAGACAATTCTCCACGAAAATTTTCCTTACACGCGCCATGGCAAAGCGGCCGGGTGTATCGGTAACCTCTCGCTTCATCGCAGTCAAAGACCAACATTCAACATTATACATAATATAAAAGGTTTGCGCAACCCTTTTGAAGAAATTAGTTTAACTTTTAATCCGTTTACTATCCTACCACCTTTTCTTGCAATTTGCACGTGATTTGAAGGTCGTTTATAGAATCCCATTTACATTTCTCTGTACAGTGGCTCGGGATACGCTCGGATATACGTTACTGACTTTGGTATTACTGAAAACAAAAAAATCCCGCCTTAAAGGCGGGATCAAAAAATTATTTTGTGATTGTTGCTACAACGCCAGCTCCAACTGTACGTCCACCTTCACGGATTGAGAATTTAGTACCTTCTTCAATCGCGATAGGAGAAATAAGTTCAACTGTCATTTCAACGTTATCTCCAGGCATAACCATTTCTACGCCTTCAGGAAGTTGAATGATACCTGTTACGTCAGTTGTACGGAAGTAGAACTGAGGACGGTAGTTTGAGAAAAATGGAGTGTGACGTCCACCTTCTTCTTTTGATAGAACATAAACTTCAGATTTGAACTGAGTGTGTGGAGTGATTGTTCCTGGCTTAGCAAGAACTTGTCCACGTTCGATATCTTCACGAGCTACACCACGAAGAAGAGCTCCGATGTTGTCGCCAGCTTCTGCATAGTCAAGAAGTTTACGGAACATCTCTACACCTGTTACAGTTGTAGATTTTGGTTCTTCAGCAAGACCGATGATGTCAACAACATCTCCGACTTTAACTACTCCACGCTCAACACGTCCTGTTGCTACTGTACCACGGCCTGTGATTGAGAATACATCCTCAACTGGCATCATGAATGGCTTTTCAGTATCACGTGTTGGAGTTGGGATATAGTCATCTACAGCTTGCATAAGTTCGATGATTTTTTCTTCCCACTCAGCTTCACCTTCAAGAGCTTTTAGAGCTGAACCTTTGATTACTGGAATATCATCACCAGGGAAGTCATACTCAGAAAGAAGTTCGCGAATTTCCATCTCTACTAATTCAAGTAGTTCTTCGTCATCTACCATGTCACATTTGTTCATGAAGACAACTAGGTAAGGAACACCTACTTGACGAGAAAGAAGGATGTGCTCACGAGTTTGTGGCATCGGGCCATCAGCAGCAGATACTACTAGGATTCCGCCGTCCATTTGTGCAGCACCAGTGATCATGTTTTTAACATAGTCAGCGTGACCTGGGCAGTCAACGTGTGCGTAGTGACGCTTATCAGTTTCGTACTCTACGTGTGAAGTACTGATTGTAATTCCACGCTCTTTTTCTTCAGGTGCGTTATCAACGTCAGCGTATGACTTTGCTTCTCCACCTTGTGCTTTAGAAAGAACTGTTGCGATTGCAGCAGTCAAAGTTGTTTTACCATGGTCAACGTGACCAATTGTTCCTACGTTTGCGTGCTCCTTGGAGCGGTCGAATTTTTCTTTAGCCATTTTAGAGGTCCTCCCTTAATTTGAACAAGTTTAGTTTTTTTAGCATGGAAGCCGAAAGCGTCCCCTCGACTATCCATATCTTACAAGTATTACTTATAGGAAACAAGGATGAACTGTATTATTCACCTTTGTTTTTCTTGATTACTTCTTCAGCGATAGATTTTGGAAGTTCTTCATAGTGATCAAACACCATTGAGAACACTCCTCGTCCTTGCGTGTTTGAACGTAGAGATGTTGCATAACCGAACATTTCAGCAAGTGGAACCATTGCACGAACTACTTGTGCGTTACCACGAGCTTCCATACCTTCTACACGGCCACGGCGTGATGTAATGTCACCCATGATATCGCCCATGTATTCTTCCGGAATGATAACTTCTACTCTCATTGTTGGTTCAAGAATTACAGGATCACATTTTGATGCAGCATTTTTCAAAGCCATTGACGCAGCGACCTTAAATGCCATCTCGTTGGAGTCAACGTCATGGTAAGATCCGTCAAACAGGCGTGCTTTGACATCGATTAAAGGATATCCAGCCAAAATACCGTTATCTAATGAATCACGAACTCCTGCTTCAACTGCTGGGATGTATTCACGAGGAACAGATCCACCAACAATATTATTCACGAATTCGAATCCTTTTCCTTCTTCGTTTGGTCCAAATTCGATCCATACGTGACCAAACTGTCCACGTCCACCTGATTGGCGAACAAATTTACCTTCGACTTCAGCTGACTGACGGAATGTTTCGCGGTAAGATACTTGTGGTGCACCCACGTTTGCTTCCACTTTAAATTCACGACGTAGACGGTCGACGATAATATCCAAGTGAAGTTCACCCATACCCGCGATGATTACTTCTCCTGTTTCCTGATCTGTATGCGCACGGAATGTTGGATCCTCTTCTTGTAACTTACCAAGGGCTTGGCCCATTTTATCTTGGTCCGCTTTTGTTTTTGGTTCGATTGCTACAGAGATAACCGGCTCAGGGAATTCCATTGATTCAAGAATGATCAATTGTTTCTCGTCACATAGTGTGTCTCCAGTAGTTGTATCTTTCAAACCAACAGCAGCAGCAATTTCACCCGCGTGTACTTCAGAAATCTCTTCACGGCTGTTAGCGTGCATTTGTAGGATACGTCCTACGCGTTCGCGCTTGCCTTTTGTAGAGTTTGTTACATAAGAACCCGCCTGAAGAACTCCTGAGTAGATACGGAAGAATGTAAGCTTCCCTACGTAAGGATCCGTCATGACTTTAAATGCTAAAGCAGAGAATGGTGCTTCATCAGTTGACTCACGCACTTCATCTTCTTCAGTTTCGGGGTTAAAGCCCATCATTGGTGGTACATCAAGTGGTGATGGTAGATAGTCTACTACCGCATCTAGTACTAGTTGTACACCTTTGTTTTTGAAAGCAGTACCACAAACAACAGGGTAGAATTCGACTGCCAACGTAGCTTTACGAATAGCTGTTGTAATTTCTTCTGTTGTAAGTTCCTCGCCGCCAAGATATTTTTCCATAAGATCTTCATCGAAATCTACAATAGCTTCAATTAGGCTCTCACGGTATTTTTTAGCTAGTTCAAGATGTTCAGCAGGAATTTCTTCCTCTGTAATATCTGTTCCTAGATCATTTCCATACATAGTTGCCTTCATTTCGATTAAGTCGATAATTCCTGAGAAGTTATCTTCCGCACCAATTGGCAATTGGATAGGGTGTGCATTCGCTTGTAGGCGTTCACGTAGTGTACCTACTGAATAAAGGAAATCAGCACCTGTTTTATCCATTTTGTTTACGAATACGAGACGTGGTACTTTATAGTTTGTCGCCTGGCGCCAAACTGTCTCTGTTTGTGGTTCTACACCTGATTGTGCATCAAGTACTGCTACAGCACCATCCAACACACGAAGTGAACGTTCAACTTCAACTGTGAAGTCTACGTGTCCCGGTGTATCGATGATGTTTACGCGGTGACCTTTCCATGCTGCTGTTGTTGCAGCAGAAGTAATCGTGATTCCACGTTCTTGCTCTTGCTCCATCCAGTCCATTTGTGATGCACCTTCGTGCGTTTCACCAATCTTGTGGATTTTACCTGTGTAAAAAAGGATCCGCTCTGTTGTCGTTGTCTTACCAGCGTCAATGTGAGCCATGATACCAATGTTACGAGTATTCTCTAGTGAGAACTCTCTAGCCATTTTGTAATCTCCTTCCGTTTCGGATTACTGCTATTGTTTATCCGACCTTACCAGCGATAGTGAGCGAATGCTCTGTTGGCTTCAGCCATTTTATGCATTTCTTCACGGCGTTTAACAGAAGCACCTGTGTTGTTTGATGCATCAAGAATTTCGTTCGCTAGACGTTCTTCCATTGTTTTCTCTCCACGTGTACGTGAATAGTTTACAAGGTAACGAAGGCCTAGAGTAGAACGACGTTCAGGGCGTACTTCAACCGGTACTTGATAGTTAGCTCCACCTACACGGCGAGCGCGCACTTCAAGAACTGGCATTACATTATTTAAAGCTGCTTCGAATACTTCGAGTGGCTCTTGTCCAGAACGTTCTTTAACAATTTCGAACGCTCCATAAAGAATCTTTTGAGAAGTACCTTTTTTACCGTCTACCATCATTTTGTTGATAAGGCGGCTTACAAGCTTGGAATTATAAATCGGATCAGGTAGTACATCACGTTTTGTAACAGGACCTTTACGAGGCATAATTAGTTCCTCCTTTCAATATTGTTAGTTTTGTATTACTTCTTAACTTTAGGCTTTTTAGCTCCATACATTGAACGGCTTTGCATACGGCCAGTAACTCCAGCTGTATCAAGTGCCCCACGTACGATATGGTAACGAACACCCGGTAAGTCTTTTACGCGTCCTCCACGGATTAGT
This sequence comes from Sporosarcina ureae, assembly GCF_002082015.1. Lineage (GTDB taxonomy): Bacteria > Bacillota > Bacilli > Bacillales_A > Planococcaceae > Sporosarcina > Sporosarcina ureae_A. Next base: position 1,703,501 of record NZ_CP015109.1, read on the forward strand.
ACCACACTGTGTTCTTGCAAGTTGTGGCCTTCACCTGGAATATATGCGTTTACTTCTAATGTATTAGTTAAACGAACACGAGCATACTTACGTAGTGCCGAGTTCGGCTTCTTAGGAGTCATAGTACCAACACGTGTACAAACACCTCTTTTTTGTGGTGAGTTCACGTCAGTCATAGACTTTTTAAAGCTGTTGTAGCTTTTTCCTAGAGCCGGTGACTTAGAGTTTTCCGACTTCGATTTACGAGGTTTACGGACTAATTGATTAATTGTAGGCATCAGGTTGTTCCTCCTTCCGAGTTTTTTATAATACCACACACCCAGGTGGTTCATTTTTAAGTAAAAACAAAGTTCTTGTGCGTGCACACACAAAAACGGGTGACAGTAACTCCAGAGATCTCTGCTTACTGTTATTTTATAATGATGATTGCTTATCGCCTTGCACTTATTCAAAAGAACATTTTTTCATTCTGAAAAGTTAACGGTCAACAACTATCAACCTTTTGTATATTATCACTTCTAGAATGACTTGTCAACAAATTTAAGAAATAAACGGGAACGATGTCCCGTTTATTTTTATTCAGCTGTAATAGTTTCTTCTACTTCATCACGTTCCATTGTAATTTGGCGGTATCTCTGCATTCCAGTACCTGCAGGGACCAACTTACCAATAATGACGTTTTCTTTCAGTCCTAGCAACTCATCTGTCTTACCTTTAATCGCTGCATCCGTAAGAACTCTTGTTGTTTCCTGGAACGATGCGGCCGACAAGAATGACTCAGTTTCAAGTGAAGCTTTCGTAATTCCGAGAATAACCGGACGTGAAGTAGCCGGAACTTTGCCTGCTAACAACACTTTTGCGTTCGCTTCAGAGAATTGGTGGATATCCAGTAATGAACCTGGAAGAAGATCAGTATCTCCCGCTTCAATTACTCGAACTTTACGAAGCATTTGACGTACCATTACTTCAACGTGCTTATCACCAATCTCTACACCTTGCATTCGGTAAACTTTTTGAACTTCTTTCAACAGATACTCTTGTACAGTTGAAACGTCCTTTATTACGATTAATTGTTTAGGATCAATAGAACCTTCGGTAATAGTTTGTCCGCGTTCAACCACATCGCCAACTTCTACGCTTAAACGCGCATTGTACAACGTAGAATATTTACGTGTTTCCACTTCACCTTCAATAGTGATTTCTTTCATGCCTTCGCGAATTTCATCAATTTCAACTACAGTACCTGCAATCTCAGAAATAACCGCTACACCTTTCGGATTCCGGGATTCGAAAATCTCCTGAATACGTGGAAGACCTTGTGTAATATCGTCTCCGGCTACTCCACCTGTGTGGAATGTACGCATCGTTAACTGCGTTCCTGGTTCTCCGATAGATTGTGCCGCAATGATTCCCACTGCTTCTCCTACTTCTACCGTTTCACCAGTAGCTAAGTTGATACCGTAACATTTTTTACATACGCCGTGTTTTGTATTACAAGTAAATGCCGAACGAATTGTCACTTCTTCAATGCCTGCTTGAATTACTACGTTAGCTATATCTGCAGTGATCAATCCGTTTTTCGCAAGAATGACTTCACCTGTTTCAGGATGCTTGATCGTCTTCTTCGTGTGTCGACCTTCAATCCGCTCGAACAATGTTTCGATCATTTCATTTCCTTCGGTTAATGCTGTGATTGCCAGACCACGATCGGTTCCGCAATCTTCTTCACGAACAATGACATCTTGCGCTACATCTACGAGACGACGAGTCAAGTATCCTGAGTCGGCAGTCTTCAATGCTGTATCAGCAAGACCTTTACGCGCACCGTGTGTCGAGATAAAGTACTCGAGTACCGTCAGACCTTCACGGAAAGAAGACTTGATCGGAAGTTCAATAATCCGTCCAGCCGGGTTGGCCATTAGTCCACGCATACCAGCTAGCTGTGTAAAGTTTGATGCGTTACCACGAGCTCCAGAGTCACTCATCATGAAGATTGGGTTTTCAATATCCAATGAATCCATTAGCTTATTCTGGATCACATCTTTCGCATGGCTCCAATAAGAGATGACACGATCATATCGTTCTTCTTCGGTAATTAAACCACGTCGGAACTGTTGCGTTACTTTATCAACTTTTTCTTGCGCTTCATTAAGTATTTCTGCTTTATTCGGTAAAACCACAATATCGGAAATACCAATCGTGATGCCAGCGCGAGTAGAATATTTAAATCCTAGGTTTTTCATTCTATCCAACATTCTAGAAGTTTCTGTAATGTGGAAGCGACGGAAGATTTCCGCGATAATTTCCCCAAGGATTGCTTTTTTAAATGGTGTGATCAGTTCTGCTTCTTGCAAGTGTTCCTTTACATTAACTGTACCGTCGATGAAGTACTTCTCAGGCGTCTCCACTTGTAAGTTTTCATTCGTCGGTTCGTTGATGTACGGGAACGTTTCCGGTAGAATCTCGTTGAAAATAATTTTACCCACCGTCGTTAGCAATAGCTGACTATTTTGTTTATCTGTAAATGTTGGATTGTTAATACTGCCAGCCTGAACCGCGATGCGGGAATGCAAGTGAACGTGCCCTGTTTGATAAGCGATTAACGCTTCATTTGGATCACTGAACACAGAACCTTCTCCAGCTGCGTTTTTACGCTCGACTGTTAAGTAATAGTTTCCAAGAACCATATCCTGTGAAGGAGTAACGACTGGCTTCCCGTCTTTTGGATTCAAAATGTTTTGAGCAGCCAGCATCAATAGGCGCGCCTCAGCTTGCGCTTCAGCAGATAGCGGTACGTGAACAGCCATTTGGTCACCATCAAAGTCAGCGTTATAAGCTGTACATACGAGCGGGTGCAACGTAATAGCGCGTCCTTCAACCAGTATCGGTTCGAATGCTTGGATACCTAGACGGTGAAGCGTCGGTGCCCGGTTAAGAAGTACTGGGTGTTCTTTTATGACGTCTTCCAGTACATCCCATACTTCAGAATGAAGGCGTTCAATCTTTCGTTTCGCACTCTTAATGTTATGCGCCAAGTTGCGTTCTACTAACTCTTTCATGACAAATGGCTTAAATAGCTCGATCGCCATTTCCTTAGGCAGACCACATTGGTACATTTTTAAGTTAGGACCTACTACGATAACCGAACGGCCAGAGTAGTCTACACGTTTACCAAGTAAGTTTTGACGGAAACGCCCTTGCTTACCTTTTAGCATATGAGAAAGGGATTTCAATGGTCGGTTACCTGGACCTGTTACAGGTCTTCCACGACGGCCATTGTCTACAAGTGCATCTACTGCTTCTTGAAGCATACGCTTCTCGTTCTGAACGATAATACCAGGCGCTCCCAGATCCAATAGTCGCTTTAGGCGGTTATTCCGGTTAATAACCCTACGATAAAGATCATTTAAATCAGATGTTGCAAAACGTCCACCATCTAGCTGGACCATCGGACGCAATTCAGGAGGAATGACAGGTAGTACTTCCAACACCATCCATTCCGGACGATTTCCAGAGTTTCGGAATGATTCTACAACTTCTAGACGTCGGATTGCACGCGTACGACGCTGACCTTGTACTGTTTTCAACTCTTCTTTTAATGAATCCGTTTCTTTATCCAAGTCAATTGCACGAAGTAGTTGCTCGATTGCTTCTGCACCCATTGCAGCTTGGAATTTAGAACCATACTTTTCACGGTATAGACGGTATTCTTTTTCAGAGAGCAATTGCTTGCGCTCAAGTGGTGTATCTGCCGGTTCGACAACTACGTAAGACGCGAAGTAAATAATCTCCTCCAACGCACGCGGTGTCATGTCCAAAATTAAGCCCATACGGCTAGGAATCCCTTTGAAGTACCAAATGTGCGTGACAGGTGCCGCAAGCTCGATGTGACCCATTCGTTCACGACGTACTTTTTGGCGCGTTACTTCTACTCCACAACGGTCACAAACGACACCCTTGTAACGAACTCGTTTGTATTTACCGCAGTGACATTCCCAGTCTTTCGTTGGACCGAATATTCTCTCGCAGAACAATCCGTCTTTCTCCGGTTTTAGTGTACGGTAATTAATAGTTTCAGGTTTTTTCACTTCTCCATAAGACCAAGAACGAATCTTGTCAGGTGAAGCAAGGCCAATTTTCATATACTCAAAATTATTAACATCTATCAAGGAGCCAACCTCCCTTTAGTCTAATCGCCATAATGGCTTATCAGTCAACTTAACTTGTAGTAGTGCATTCACGTAAGACGTTCATCTTACTGAATAGAATAGAAGAGGGTGCTCGAAGCCCTCTTCTATTCGTTTTTGTTCGTTTTTTATATTTCAGATCAATGTTTTTCGCTTTAGGTGACATCTAGCTATAAGTGCCAGCTTCTCGGGTCGTTTCAGGATGCCTTCGAAAGGAAAATGTCCCTTTCACTGCTACCCTTCCAGCGGCTGTCGAGGCTAAACGGCGCTTTTCGCTTTTAGTTTAGGCGATCGGTTGATCTTCTTTCATCAAGTTCAATGCGTCAGTTGGTTGCAAATCTTCTTCATCATCTAGATCTCGCAGCTCAATTTCCTCAAATTCTTCCGTCAACATTTTCACGTCTAACCCTAAACTTTGAAGCTCTTTGATTAGTACTTTAAATGATTCAGGTACTCCTGGTTGAGGAACGCTATCCCCTTTGACAATCGCTTCATATGTTTTCACACGACCTACGACGTCATCAGATTTGACTGTTAAGATTTCTTGCAATGTATAAGCAGCACCATAAGCTTCTAGTGCCCATACTTCCATCTCCCCGAAACGTTGTCCACCGAATTGGGCTTTACCACCAAGTGGTTGCTGTGTAACGAGTGAGTATGGTCCAGTAGAACGCGCGTGCAACTTATCGTCTACCATGTGGGCAAGTTTAATCAAGTACATAACGCCGACTGACACGCGGTTATCAAATGGTTCACCTGAACGGCCATCGTACAACATGGTTTTACCGTCACGGTTCATACCAGCTTCTTCCATTGTGTTCCAAACATCTTCCTCGTTCGCACCGTCAAATACAGGAGAAGCAGTGTGAATACCTAGACTACGTGCAGCCATACCGAGATGCATTTCAAGGACCTGTCCGATATTCATACGTGATGGAACACCAAGTGGATTCAACATGACATCGATCGGTGTACCGTCTGGCAAGAACGGCATTTCCGACTCGGGTAAGATCCGAGAAATAACACCTTTGTTACCGTGGCGTCCTGCCATCTTATCTCCGACAGAGATTTTACGTTTCTGTACGATATATACACGCACTAACTGGTTAACTCCTGGAGATAACTCATCGCCATCTTCACGGTTAAAGACTTTAACGTCCAGAACGATTCCGCCTGCCCCGTGAGGTACACGTAATGATGTATCGCGAACTTCGCGTGCTTTTTCCCCAAAGATTGCGTGCAGAAGACGTTCTTCGGCAGTCAATTCCGTAACTCCCTTAGGCGTTACTTTACCGACCAAGATATCGCCATCGCGAACCTCTGCACCGATACGGATAATTCCTCTGTCGTCCAAGTTGCGCAAAGCGTCTTCTCCGACATTTGGAATATCACGCGTGATTTCCTCTGGCCCAAGCTTTGTATCACGTGCTTCCGACTCATACTCTTCAATATGAACAGATGTGAATACATCATCTTTTACCAGACGTTCACTCATGATAATCGCATCTTCATAGTTATAGCCATCCCATGTCATGAATGCAGTTAGAACGTTACGACCGAGTGCAAGTTCTCCCTGTTCCATCGACGGTCCGTCTGCGAGAATATCAAGCGGCTTTACACGATCGCCAACTTTCACAATCGGACGTTGGTTATAGCAAGTCCCTTGGTTCGAACGAATGAATTTAGATAAACGACAAACAACAAGGTCGCCCTTGACTTCTTTACCGCCTACTTCTTCAATACGACGAATACGAATCTCCTTCGCTTCTACGTGTTCTACGATACCGTGGTATTTAGAAACAACTGCTGCTCCTGAATCACGTGCAGAAATATGTTCCATACCCGTACCAACAAGAGGTGCTTCAGGATTTAATAAAGGAACCGCTTGACGTTGCATGTTTGCACCCATTAGCGCACGGTTAGAGTCATCATTTTCTAAGAATGGAATACATGCAGTAGCTGCCGACACAACTTGCTTAGGTGAGACGTCCATATAGTCCATTTGTTCGCGGCGGAATACAGTGTTATCCCCTTGGAAACGTCCTACCACGCCTTCATTAGTAAAGGATCCGTCTTCTTCAAGCAGCGCGTTTGCCTGTGCCACTACATAGTTATCTTCAATATCTGCTGTTAGATAATCGATTTGCGAAGTAACACGATTCGTTTCAGGATCTACTTTACGATAAGGCGTCTCAATGAAACCAAATCGATTCACTTTCGCAAATGTAGACAACGAGTTAATTAGACCAATGTTCGGTCCCTCTGGCGTTTCAATCGGACACATACGACCATAGTGAGAGTAGTGAACGTCACGAACTTCCATACCTGCTCGTTCACGAGTCAAACCACCAGGTCCTAGTGCAGATAGACGACGCTTATGTGTCAATTCAGCCAATGGATTTGTTTGGTCCATAAACTGAGAAAGCTGTGAGCTTCCGAAAAACTCTTTAATTGATGCAATAACAGGACGAATATTAATCAGTTGCTGAGGCACTATAGATTGCGTGTCGTTGATGGACATTCTCTCTTTAACTACACGTTCCATACGGGAAAGACCGATACGGAATTGGTTTTGAAGCAATTCACCAACAGAACGCAAACGGCGATTACCAAGATGGTCAATATCATCCGTGTGTCCTACACCATGCAAGAGATTAAAGAAATAGCTAATAGAAGCAACGATATCAGACGGGGTAATATGTTTAATAGACTCGTCTACTTCCGCATTAGAAATAACATTTATTACTTGTTTTTCTTCACTTTTCGGCGCGTAAATCTTTAGCGTTTGAATCACCATTGGCTCTTCCAATATAGACCCTACATGTTCGATCGACTCAGTATTGATACCTTGAGATAAAAACGGTAGTAATTTATCCAATGTACGTCGGTCGATCAGCTGATCTTTCTCCACTAAAATCTCACCTGTTTCAGGATCGACAAGTGTCTCAGCAGCTGTTTGATTGAACAGTCGATTTTGCAAGTGAAGCTTCTTATTCATTTTATAACGACCGACATTCGCCAAATCATAGCGCTTCGGATCGAAGAAACGTGAATACAAAAGACTTCTTGCGCTGTCTAGTGTTGGTGGTTCACCTGGACGAAGTCGCTCATAAATTTCAAGCATCGCTTTTTCTGAAGTCTCGGTATTATCTTTTTCCAATGAGTTCCGTAAATACTCATTATCACCGATTAAGTCGATGATTTCTTGATCAGTAGAGAAGCCTAACGCACGCAATAAAACAGTGATTGGCAACTTACGAGTACGGTCGATACGGACATGTACTACGTCTTTTGCATCTGTTTCATATTCCAGCCACGCTCCACGATTCGGAATAACAGTAGCGCCAAATCCACGCTTACCATTTTTGTCCGTCTTATCATTATAGTAAACACTTGGCGAACGAACGAGCTGTGAAACGATAACACGCTCTGCTCCGTTTATAATGAATGTTCCGTTTTCCGTCATAAGTGGGAAATCTCCCATGAAAACGTCTTGTTCCTTCACATCGCCAGTTTCTTGGTTATGAAGACGTACTTTTACACGAAGTGGTGCGGCATATGTCACATCGCGCTCTTTTGATTCGTCTACTGGATATTTTGGTTCACCCAGTTTGTAATCGATAAATTCCAAAGATAAGTTACCTGTGAAATCCTGGATAGGCGAAATATCCCGGAACATTTCACGTAACCCCTCTTCTAAGAACCACTCGTAAGATGCCGTTTGAATTTCAATCAAATTCGGCAGATCGAGTACTTCTTTGATTCGCGCGAAACTTCTACGCTGACGATGTTGACCATACTGAACTAAATGACCTGTCAACTCATTCACCCCTCATTAAGACAATATTAGTTTTTTGCAAAATCAGAAATTCCGCTGTGACTTCGAAAAAACAAAAAGAAAACGAGTTCCGACAAGAGCTCATTTTCGATTTCACAATCTTTATCCAAACATCAATATGCCTTTTCCTCTACAATATCACACAAAAGGGCATACAGCTGCAATATAAATATTTATGCATTTAATAATGCTACTACATGATATAGATCCTGTCAATCTTTTTTGGCCACCAAAATAAAGTAGCCTTTTTTCTTAGCAACCGTATCCACATTACCAAACAATTTCTTCAAGTGATCCACCGTAGACGGTGCTCCTTGCTTCTTTTGAATGACAACCCATAACTCCCCACCTGAAGCCAGTTTTGCATAAGCACCGTCGTAGAACGAAAAGACCGTACGCTTACCCGCTCTGATAGGCGGATTCGTTATAATTGCAGCAAAGTCGTTAGATTGAACTTGATCGACTCCACTACTTTCATAAATTTGTACATTCGTGATCTGGTTTTGCTGCGCATTTGTTTTAGATAGAACCAATGCCCGCTCATTAACGTCCACCATATGGACAAGCCGTTTAGGGAATTCCGACGCAATAGACAACGCGATCGGCCCATAGCCGCAACCTATTTCCAACAAGTCTCCCCTGATGGTTGGTTCTTTAAACGTTTCAGCGAGTAATTTTGATCCTTCATCTATGCCACCTTTACTGAATACGCCAGCATCCGTTGTAAAAGAAAAGACTTTATTACGAATCTCAGCTTTCCATTGCTTGGGGGCACTTGAAACTTGAGGATTTTTCGAATAATAATGCTCTCCCATACATACACCTCCTGCGTAGAGTTAGAATATCTGTATATGAAGAAAAAAGCCCGTCAAATAGACGGGCTTTTCTCAGGGAAATAGAAATTACTTAATTTCTATAGATGCGCCAACTTCTTCAAGTTTAGCTTTCATTTCTTCTGCTTCTTCTTTAGAAGCTGCTTCTTTAACAGCTTTAGGAGCTTCGTCTACAAGAGCTTTAGCTTCTTTCAATCCTAGGCCAGTGATTTCACGAACAGCTTTGATAACTTTGATCTTTTGATCTCCAGCTGATGCAAGGATTACATCGAATTCAGTTTGCTCTTCAGCTGCTTCTGCAACTGCTCCAGCTGCTGCAACTGGTGCTGCTGCTGTTACGCCGAATTCTTCTTCGATTGCTTTAACAAGGTCGTTTAGTTCAAGAATTGTCATTTCTTTAATTGCGTCTAAAATTTGTGCATTAGTCATTTTAAGTTCCTCCTGGAATATTGTATTTAACCGGCTAATTTGTTCCGATCACTGTCAAAATGCGAAATTAAGCACCTTGCTCTTCTTTTTGTTCTGCAACTGCTTTTGTAGCAAGTGCAAAGTTTCGTACTGGCGCTTGAAGAACGCTGAGTAGCATAGATAGTAGACCATCGCGAGACGGTAGAGTAGCCAATGCTTTCATTTCTTCAGCTGATGCAACGTTTCCTTCGATCACACCCGCTTTAATTTCAAGCTTTTCGTTCTTTTTAGCAAATTCATTCAAGATTTTAGCTGGCGCTATTGCATCTTCTGTGGAGAACGCTATAGCGTTTGGACCTGTAAGGTTTTCGTTCAAGCTTTCTAGTCCAGCAACTACAGTTGCACGACGCACCATAGAGTTTTTATACACTTTAAACTCAATGCCTGCTTCACGAAGTTGTTTACGCAATTCTGTAACTTGTGCAACCGTAAGACCACGGTAATCGACAACTACTACAGATGCTGCTCCTTGTAACTTCTCTGCAACTTCTGAAACGACCGCTTGTTTAGCTTCTAAAATTTTGCTCATGTTGACACCTCCTGGTAATTAGGGTCACTTATACCGATATAAAAAGCCCTCAATGTCTAAGACATGAGGGCAGAAAAGTCGTCATCTTTAAAAAAGAGCGTCTTGTCCTCGGCAGGAGCATTAAGTGGCAAGCCACACCTGCTGTCTTCGGTACAAATGGTTATCATCATAACAAGCGTAATCTTAACAGATCACTTTGTGCTTGTCAATTATTTTTTAACAGTAACGCTTGACGGATCTACTTTAACAGCAGGACCCATAGTTGTCGTAACGTTTACTGATTTCATGAATGTTCCTTTTGCTGCTGCTGGTTTAGCTTTTTGAATCGTATCAAAGATTGTTAAGAAGTTTTCTTCCAATTTTTCGTTATCGAAAGATACTTTCCCGATTGGCGCGTGGATAATTCCAGCTTTGTCCGCACGGTATTCAACTTTACCTGCTTTGATTTCTTCAACAGCTTTCGTTACGTCAAATGTTACTGTACCTGTTTTCGGGTTCGGCATAAGACCTTTTGGTCCAAGAACGCGACCAATCTTACCCACTTCGCCCATCATATCAGGTGTAGCAACGATTACGTCGAAATCGAACCAACCTTGTTGAATTTTAGCAATTAGTTCTGCGTCGCCTACGTAATCCGCGCCTGCAGCTTCTGCTTCTTTAACTTTATCACCTTTAGCGAATACTAATACGCGTTGAGTTTTACCAGTACCGTTTGGAAGCACTACTGCTCCACGGATTTGCTGATCGTTTTTACGTGTATCAATACCTAGACGGAAAGCCACTTCAACTGTTGCATCAAAATTAGTAGTAGTTGTCTTTTTAGCAAGTTCAATTGCTTCTTGCGCAGTGTACGTAGCTGTGCGATCTACAAGCTTCGCCGCATCTACGAATTTTTTACCTCTTTTAGCCATCAGAATTTTCCTCCTCATTTGTGGTTTTAACGGATTAAACCTCCCACTTAATGAAGGCTGCGCATCTCAATCGACCGCAGCCTTCACCTTCAAACAATTGCTTTATTATGAAAAAACAAAATCAGTCTTCGATTTTGAATCCCATACTGCGAGCAGTACCTTCGACCATTGCCATCGCCGCTTCAACTGACGCCGCGTTTAAGTCTGGCATCTTTTGTTCTGCGATTTCTCTAACTTTATCACGCTTAACCGTAGCAACTTTGTTTTTATTAGGCTCACCTGAACCCTTTTGAACGTTTGCTGCAACCTTCAGCAAAACTGCTGCTGGCGGAGTTTTTGTGATGAATGTAAATGAACGGTCCTCGAATACTGAGATTTCAACTGGAATAATTAGACCAGCTTGATCTGCTGTACGAGCGTTAAATTCTTTACAGAATCCCATAATGTTAACACCTGCTTGACCTAATGCCGGCCCTACCGGTGGCGCTGGATTTGCTTTACCAGCTGGAATTTGCAATTTCACTACTTTAGTAACTTTTTTAGCCACGAGACACACCTCCTTAAGTCCGTGATGTGGTCATTGGGTTGCCCCTCCCACTCAAATATGTGCCTGCCGACGATGTCGGTAGAATTGGTTAATCCGTACAGACTAAGTCTGACCTTTGAAATGATACCACCATTACACAGATTTGGCAAGAGAAAAATCCCTATTACCCATCAATCCATTTTTTCTACTTGGTCGAACGAAAGCTCCATCTTCGTTTCGCGTCCGAACATATCGACGCTCACAATGACTTTACCTTTGTCCGTTTCGATCTCTTCTACCTTACCTTCAAAGTGAGCAAACGGCCCTTCAAGCACCGTCACACTTTCGCCTACGCCGAAGTCGACATCTACACGCTGTTCTTTTACACCCATTTGTTTTAGGATGAATTCTACTTCTTCCGGCAACAACGGAGTAGGCTTTGCTCCCCCACCCGAAGAACCAATAAACCCAGTAACACCCGGTGTATTGCGAACAACGTACCAAGAATCATCTGTCATGATCAATTCTACCAAGACATAGCCCGGAAACGTTTTACGCATAACAGTCTTCTTTTTACCATCTTTAATATCCGTCTCTTCTTCTTCTGGAATGACGACACGGAATATTTTGTCTGACATGCCCATTGTCTCGACACGTTTTTCAAGATTCGCCTTAACTTTGTTCTCATACCCTGAGTACGTATGCACAACGTACCAATTTTTATCCATTTCCATGACATTGAGGACTATGCGTCCGTCCCTCCCTTAAATTAAAGCTGAAAAAACCCGTTCATTCATCAAAACGGGATATTCTCACGCTATTCATACTTTATTTACTACAGATTAGTGTACCATTTCATTACTCCGGAGATGCCTAGATCCACTACAAAGAAATAAACCGCCATGAAAATAACCGTCGAAATAACGACTACGGTATACTTTGTTAATTCTTTACGTTTCGGCCAGCTTACTTTCCGCATTTCCGAAACGACTTTTTTCAAAAAATCGGTAATCTTGCCCATTCTTCTCCAACCCTTCCGAATGACACAGCGTTCTGACTCGAACTCTATGTAACTGGTCAAATGGTTTGCTTATGCAATGTATGCGCATTGCAATGACTGCAAAACTTCTTTATACTCATTCTTCCCTCTCGACTGTTGTTACTAGCGGGTAAAGAATAGTTTCGCGAACCACATATCTCACAGCTTAAAGTTATTTTTTTCGTCATTTTGATTCACCTAATTCAAGACAATAGTCTTGCTAAAGAGTACCATTTAACCAACGACATGTCAATTTACATTCGATTTGTTTAGCGTACCAGATCCATTGCCATCGAGTGTTCCAGCTTGCGTTTGATCCGTTGTAAAGCATTATCTATTGATTTCACTTGGCGATTCAGCACTTCAGAAATTTCACGATAGGATTGACCTTCTAAATACAATGTTAATACTTCTCTTTCCAATCCACTTAACACTTTATTCATCTCTTCTTCCATGAATGTGAAGTTTTCTTTATGGATCATCAAGTCTTCAGGGTCATCTAGTGTAGAGCCCGCTATGATATCGAGCAACGTCCTCTCTTGGTCTTCATCATACATTGGCTTGTCCAATGAAATAGACGTATTAAGCGGAATATGTTTTTGACGCGTGGCAGTTTTGATAGCTGTAATAATTTGTCGCGTAATACAGAGCTCAGCAAAGACTTTAAAAGAACTCAATCTATCAGGACGGAAATCACGTATGGCTTTATAAAGTCCGATCATTCCTTCTTGCATGATATCTTCACGATCTCCACCAATAATGAAATATGTTCTTGCTTTCATCCGGACAATCGGCTGAAATTTAGTAATTAGAAAATCCAATACATCCGAATTTCCCAGATGGATCAATTCCACCATTTCTTCATCAGATAGTTTAGAAAACCCGTTTTTACTTTTCACATTTTCCATATCCCATACCAACCTCTCCACCCCAGAGTACTAATTGGTTTTATATGCCAGTATAGACGCGGTAATATTTCACGTCAACTACTCATTTTCCACCACGTCTCATTTTTTCAAATTCCGCTGCCACTTCATCCGTCAGAGGAATCTTTGATAGAGGCTTTTGTTCTAATGAATCTTTTAACCTTTGTGCGATTACACGATCTACTTCTTTCATAGCAATTTCCAGCTCTCTTGCAGAGATGCGAAGTGCACCTTGAGCAAACACTACCCATTGTTCTACGAGATCAGAAGTAGCTACGTGAATTTGCGTCAAGCGATTGGATAATTCGGATACCAACTTTTCAATGCGTTCATCCGCTGTTTCGTTTTCTCTAGTAAAGACAACTTCCACACGATATTGCTTTTTTCGTTTTTCGATACCAGGCACTAGGTGGGCATCAAATATCACAATAACGCGCCATCCCCTATTAGCCTGGAATTCCGCCATCCTCTCGATAAGCCGATCACGCGCTTGCGCAAAATCTTCTTGTTTCAGTTGCTGCAATTCAGGCCACGCCCCGATGATGTTGTATCCATCAACGAGCAGCACATCTTTCTTCATGACGGAGCCTGAGCGGATTGACGCTTTCGTAGAACTTCATACATCAACAACGCCGCCGCTACTGAAGCATTTAAAGACGTAACTTTGCCAACCATCGGTAAACTATAAAGGAAATCACACCTCTCGCGCAAAATGCGTGACATTCCTTTTCCTTCACTACCTATTATGACGGCTAAAGGTAACGTTGCATCCATATGGCGATAATCCGTGGAGTTGGAAGCGTCTGTTCCCGCAATCCATACCCCTTGCTTCTTAAGCTCGTCCACAGTTTGAGACAAATTATTCACTCGCACAACCGGTATATGTTCAATCGCACCTGTCGAAGCTTTCGCTACTACGCCTGTCAAACCAACAGCGCGTCTTTTGGGAATAATGATGCCATGAACACCCGAAGCATCCGCTGTTCGTATGATAGACCCCAAATTATGCGGATCCTCTAGCTCATCTAGAATAATGAAGAACGGATCTTCCTGCCTCTCTTTAGCAATTGCGAATAAGTCTTCCAACTCCGCGTAGTCATAGGCAGCAACTGAAGCGAGAATTCCTTGGTGACTCAGATCCGTCATGCCATCTAGTTTCTGCTTCGGAGCTGTCTGCACAACCACTCCTGCTTCTTTAGCGAGCTTTATTATTTCACCTATACTCTTCTTATTGACACCTTCCGCTACCCAGATTTTATTCAATTGCCTGCCCGAACGCAGTGCTTCCACAACAGGGTTTCTTCCACCAATCAGTTCAATTTCTAGCTCTGTCATGCTTTCTCCTCCTCAGGATGCTCCACTAGTCGAATCGCCGTCTCTATTAGTTCAGCCAGACGCTCTTGCCGATCCAATAAATGTACATACCCGAGAACCGCTTCGAATGCGGAGCTATAATTATACGTAGTAACGTCAGTGTTTTTAGGGACGGACCCTGCTTTCGCATTGCGACCACGGCGCATTACCGCTAATTCTTCTTCTGTGAGAATTTGTTGATCTCTCATCGTTAGGATAATCCGCGCCTGAGCTTTTGCAGAAACGAAGCGTGTAGCTTCTTTATGCAAAATTTGCGGTTTTACACGTCCATGGCGCAGTAAATGCTCTCTGACCGCTGTTTCATATACAGCATCGCCCATATATGCGAGAGCAAGTGCATTGAGTTGTTTAACGTCTATTTCACGTAAATTCTCCACACCGTTACCCTCTTTTCCAGCGAGTGCCCTGTGCTGTATCCTCTAAAATGATTCCCTGCGCTTTTAGTTCATCGCGTATTTCATCCGCACGTGCAAAATCACGATTCTTTCGAGCATCAAGACGTTCTTGGATCAATGCATCTACTTCGTCATCCACTAATTCATCCGCGCTATCAAATGGCAATCCAAGCACACCCATTAATTGATCTAACGCATCGATGAATTGCTGAAGTACGTGACGGTCTGTATTTTTCTCAAGCAAGTATACATTTGCCTGTTTAGATAGTTCAAATACGGCGGCAATCGCATTAGCCGTATTGAAGTCATCATCCATCGACATTTCAAATGCCTTAATTTGTTCGTTAATCTTATTTAACCATGATGCGGAGTCTTCTGCTAGATCAGCCGAAATCGTTAAACGATGCTGCAAATTGCTGTACGCAGTTTGGATACGTTCCAGTCCATTCGCCGCGCTTTCTACAAGATCCTGTGCAAAGTTAACTGGATGACGATAGTGTACGGAAAGCATGAAGAAACGCAACACCTTCGGGTCTATTTGCTTACGAATATCATGTACCAAAATAAAGTTCCCTAATGACTTCGACATTTTCTCGTTATCAATATTGATATAACCGTTATGCATCCAATAGTTGGCGAAAGTTTTACCTGTAGCCGCTTCAGATTGCGCAATTTCATTTTCATGATGTGGGAATGTTAAGTCTTGCCCACCTGCATGAATATCAATCGTGTCCCCAAGAAGCTGCTTGGCCATTACCGAGCATTCTATATGCCAGCCCGGACGACCTTTGCCCCAAGGACTATCCCATGAGACTTCCCCTTCTTTCGCTGATTTCCAAAGCGCAAAGTCAAGAGGGTCTGTTTTGATTGCATTTTCCTCTACTCGCGCACCTACTTTTAATTCATCAATGGATTGGTGTGAAAGTTTCCCATAGCCTTCGAATTCACGTGTACGGAAATAGACGTCCCCACGAGATTCGTAGGCAAAACCTTTATCGATAAGAACCTGAATAAATTCTACAATGTCTTCGATGTGCTCCGTTACGCGAGGATGCGCTGTCGCTACTTCACAACCAAGAGCACTGACATCTTCGTGATAAGCCGCAATGAAACGTTCAGTCAAGTCTCCTACTTCTTCATTTAAGTCATTTGCCGCTTTAATGATTTTATCGTCTACGTCTGTAAAGTTTGAGACATAATTCACTTCATAGCCGCGATATTCCAAGTAGCGACGAATCGTATCAAATGCAATCACAGGACGAGCGTTTCCGATATGAATATAATTATAAACGGTGGGTCCACAGACATACATTTTAACCTTTCCTTCTTCTATTGGAATGAACTTTTCTTTCTTGCGTGTCAATGTATTATAAAGTTGAATGCTCATGTAAATCTCCCTTTTCTCCATTCACGGTTTCCAACTGCTCAGTACGCAGCTTCAACTCTTGAATTTGCTTTTCTAATCGTTTGATTTCATCCGCAATTGGATCTTGCGTGGAATGATCTAGTTTATTCTTTACACGTACACCATTTGAAATAACGATTTTCCCTGGTATCCCCACTACTGTAGAGTTTGGCGGCACTTCTTTCAAGATGACCGAGCCCGCTCCAACCTTACTATTCTCCCCAATCGTAATGGAACCAAGTACTTTGGCACCCGACGCAACCAATACATTATCACAAAGTGTCGGGTGTCGCTTACCGCCTTCTTTTCCTGTTCCACCTAATGTAACCCCTTGGTAAAGTGTCACGTCATCGCCAATCTCACATGTTTCCCCTATGACTACACCCATCCCATGATCAATGAAAAGACGTCTGCCTATCACAGCTCCAGGATGAATTTCGATACCTGTGAAAAACCTGCTAACTTGCGATACTACCCGAGCCAAAAACCGAAGATTACGCTTATAAAATACATGCGCAATACGGTGCATCCAAATTGCATGCAACCCAGAATACGTTAAGATTACTTCAACCGTGCTGCGAGCTGCCGGATCTTGATCGAAAATGCATCGAATATCTTCTTTCATACGTTTGAACAATGAACTTCCCCCTTTTTTCTTCTTTCCCATGACGGCGACTTTCCCTATAGCGTAATTTCTTAAGATAAAAAAAGCGCCCCTGTCACGTATGATGACAGAGACGCATTAAATGCGTGGTTCCACTCCGCTTGAGGACATAATTGTCCCCCGCTTAATGTCTTTAACGCAGACTGTACGTATGGCCTACTACTAGTTTCGGCTCATCGCTCAAAGGTGCATTTCGATAGTGAACGACTCAGGTCATTTCCAGCCTAGATGACCCTCTCTATAGAGTATCCACTACGTACTTTCCTTTTCGACGCTTTCTATATGACAATGGTATATTAAGTTCATTTTACAGAAACTCATCGAAATGTCAATATTGTTTATTTTGCGAATCTTCCAACGCGTTGGAGGATTTTCTCTTTACCAATAAGTGCAATGGCATCCGGTAGTTCAGGTCCTGATGTCTGACCAGTCGCCACGACACGCACAGGCATGAATAAATTCTTCCCTTTATGTCCTGTTTCTTTTTGAACTGCTTTAATTGCCGATTTGATAGACGGTGCATCGAATGTTTCCAATTCTTCTAGTTGCTTCTTAAGTGACGTCATCACTTCAGGCACTTGTTCGCTCGCCAAAATTTCAGATGCTGTTTCATCATATTCCAATGTGTCATGGAAGAACTGGGCGGATAACTCGACGATTTCAGCACCAAAGCTCAACTGGCCGTGGTATAGCGCGATCAAATCGTGAACCCACGTTTGTTCCTCAGCAGACATATTTTCTGAAACCAATCCTGCCGCTTGTAGATGTGGCAATGTTAACTCAATTACTTCTTCCAAGGACAATTTTTTTATATATTGGTTATTCATCCACGTCAGCTTATCCGTATCGAACATGGAAGGAGATTTTGACAATCTAGATTCATCGAATTGTTCTACGAGTTCGTCATGTGAGAAAATCTCTTCTTCTCCGACAGGGGACCAACCAAGCAAGGAGAAGAAATTAAACATCGCTTCAGGCAAATAGCCTAACTCTTTATATTGTGCAATGAATTGAATAATTGACTCATCACGTTTTGAAAGCTTTTTACGTTCCTCATTGACGATCAGCGTCATATGACCAAACCGTGGATGATCCCAACCAAATACGTCAAATACCATTAGTTGTTTTGGTGTATTCGTCAGATGCTCTTCTCCACGGAAAACATGAGAGATCTTCATCAAGTGATCGTCGACTACTACTGCGAAGTTATACGTAGGAATTCCATTCGTCTTAACCATAACCCAGTCACCGATGTCCTTTGATTCAAACGTTACTTCACCGCGCACGAGATCATCAATCGTATACGTAGTATTTTCAGGAACACGCATACGGATATTGTATGACTTCCCGGCAGCTTCATTTTCCGCTACTTGTTCTGCTGTTAAATGACGACAAGTACCATCATACATAGGTGCTGCGATTCCCGCTTCTTTCTGTGCGTCACGCTTTGCTTCTAGCTCTTCAGGTGTACAGAAACATTTGTAGGCATGTCCATTTTCAAGCATTTCGTCTGCATATTTCTTATACAAGTCCAGACGTTCCATTTGGCGGTATGGGCCGTATTCTCCACCAACATCAATGGATTCATCATGATGGATACCGAGCCACGTCAAGTTTTCAAGTTGTGAAAGTTCACCACTCTCAACGTTTCGCGCTATATCTGTATCTTCAATACGAACAATAAACTTTCCGCCATAGTGACGAGCGAATAAATAGTTGAATAACGCGGTTCGCGCGCCGCCAATATGTAGTTGGCCTGTTGGACTCGGTGCATAACGCACACGTACTTCTTGTGTCATAATATTTACCTCTCCGTTTCGAATTGATTACGTTCTTATATAATTTCCTATCTATTTTAGCATTCTAAGGGACGTTTTGAAAGTTACTGGTTTTTCATCAGTAAAATCGTTGCCATGGCTGCGATTCCTTCTTCACGACCTGGGAAGCCTAGACGTTCCGTAGTCGTAGCTTTCACATTCACTTGCGACAGATCCGCTTCCAGCAATTCCGCCACGCGCTCACGAATATCTCCAATGTACGGTGCCATTTTTGGACGTTGCGCAATAATTGTACAATCAATATTACCTAAACGGTAGCCTTCTTCTTTCACCATCGCCCATACAGTTTCCAATAAAACAGCAGAGTCAGCGTCTTTAAACGCGTCATCCGTATCAGGGAAATGTGTACCAATATCCACTTTACCAATTGCACCAAGTGCAGCGTCTGTTACTGTATGCAATAGCACATCCGCATCGGAGTGACCTATTAATCCTTTTGAGTGCGGGATGGTAATACCACCGATAATGAGTGGTCTACCTTCTTCAAATGCATGCACATCAAAACCTTGTCCAATTCGAAACATGTAATTATTCCTCCTACTTTCTTCTAGCCAGTAAGATTTCACCTATAGCAAGATCTTCTTGGGTTGTCATCTTTACATTGTCATACGAGCTTTCCACCACTTGGACTTTGTAGCCAAGACGTTCTACTAACATCGATTCATCCGTGCCAAGGAAACCTTCTGAAATAGCCGACTCCGATGCTTCTTTCAGCAATTCATATTGAAATGCCTGAGGCGTTTGGACGAGCCACAGCTTTCCACGATCCAAGGTTTCTTTTACAGTACCATCTACCGCGTACTTAATTGTATCCTTCGCCTTAACTGCCGCTATAGCTGCACCTTTTTCATTAGCAGTACGCACCAGTTCTGTAATGACGGATGAATTCAAAAAAGGTCTAGCTGCGTCATGGACGAGAACAATACCTTTCCCTTTGTAAGCAGAGATACAAGCCGCAACACTGTTTTGACGCTCACCACCACCCTTTACAAATGTAATAGGTTTCACGTGTTGATACTGTTTGAGAATCTCTTCAATTGCAACTTGCTCTTCCGGCTTCACAGCCATAATGACTTCTTCGCAATTAGGGTCTTCTTGAAACACACTGACTGTATGATACAAAATTGAATGCTCACCAATTTTTAGAAAGAGCTTATTTTGTCCAGCCCCCATTCGTTTACCGCTTCCTGCAGCAGGAATCATCACTGTATATTTCACGTTTGTCACTCTGCTTTCTATGCTAGTTATCGACCTTTTGGTTTAGCAAAAATCATTCGTCCTGCAGATGTTTGCAATACACTCGTGACTACGACGTCAATAGCATCTCCGATATGAGACCGACCATCTTCAATGACGATCATAGTGCCATCATCTAAATATGCGACGCCTTGATTATGCTCTTTACCATCTTTGATTACGACTACATGCATTTCTTCACCCGGAATGACCACTGGTTTTACCGCGTTAGCGAGATCATTTATATTCAATACCGCAACACCATGCAAATCCGAGACTTTATTTAAGTTAAAATCATTGGTTACAACCAATCCATCCATTTTCTTCGCCAGTTTAACTAACTTTAAATCCACTTCGGCTACATTCAGAATATCTTCGTCCGTAATGAGCACTTGAGGACCATCATCATTTTGCAAACGCTTTAGAATATCTAAGCCACGTCTACCTTTTGTTCGCTTCAACGTATCGGATGAATCGGCTATATGCTGTAGTTCAGTCAGTACAAACTGAGGCACCACTAAAATTCCCTGTAAAAATCCTGTCGCCACTATATCTGCAATACGTCCATCGATAATGACACTTGTATCCAGTAATTTATATACGTCTTTTTGTGGTGGAGCGACAACAGGTTCTGTCGATTCTTTCTTTTTTGCTGTTGTCATGCGTAAATTAGAAAATGCATTAATAAACTCTTCCCACTTTTTAAAACCTACTTGGAAACCTAAATAGCCGAGAAGAATAGACAATAAGACAGGAACAACAGAAGACACTACTGGAAAACCAATTGCGCTTAGTCCGAAACTGAATAAAAAGGCTACGATTAACCCTACGACTAATCCGATCGTACCGAATAATAAATCCATGATCGGCGCTTTTAGAAGTCTTTCTTCAATCCATTTAATAAAATTCACAATCGGTTCAGTTAAAAATAAGCTTAATAAAAATAGAATGATAGCTCCTATAATTGCCTCTACATAAGGATTTTCTATGATAGGGCGTGATGTAAACTCAAACATAGCGAATAAGTACGGTAAAAATAAAACACCGAGAGTTCCTCCGATTAATAAGAATGAAACTTGGACCACTCTTTTCAACATATTCTTCCACCTCCTTTTCCTTCCTAATAGTATACAACGAATTGCAGTTAGCCGCTTAGGTTAAGTGAGGAATTTCTGAAAATTCCTCACTCCTCCTACTAGGACTATCTAAATAGCGGGAAAGTTTCTTTCCTTTCTACTTATCCCGCCATATAAATAGACATT
This sequence comes from Sporosarcina ureae, assembly GCF_002082015.1. GTDB lineage: Bacteria > Bacillota > Bacilli > Bacillales_A > Planococcaceae > Sporosarcina > Sporosarcina ureae_A. The sequence continues at coordinate 1,724,932 of NZ_CP015109.1, forward strand.
ATCTGAAGGCCATTCCTAACGCTTCTGTGATCGTCTCAACGCCCACCACTTCGATCCCGTCTGGAATATCCCAACCGCCCAAATTAGATGATGGAATAATGATGCGGTCAAAGCCAAGCTTTGCCGCTTCTGTAACGCGTTGTTCTATTCTAGATACCCGTCTAACCTCACCTGTTAACCCTACTTCACCAACAAAACAATCGCGCGCGCCTACAGCCGTGTCGCGATAACTAGAAACAATACTTAGCAAGACTGCTAAATCAATGGCCGGCTCGTCTAACTTAACACCGCCTGCAACCTTAATATACGCATCTTGTGTCTGCAATAGCATCCCAGCACGTTTTTCCAATACCGCCATTAATAGCTGTACACGGTTTTGATCCAATCCGGTCGCCATACGCTTCGGATAATTGAAACTTGATGCTGTCATCAACGCTTGAATTTCAACAAGTATAGGCCGTGTGCCCTCCATGGAAGCGACAATAGTAGAGCCTGCTCCACCTTGTGATCGCTCACGCAAGAACATTTCAGATGGATTTAAAACTTCTTTTAATCCAGCCTGCAACATTTCAAAGATTGCAATTTCATTGGTGGAACCAAAGCGGTTTTTAACGCTACGTAAAATACGGTACGTATGGTGACGTTCTCCTTCAAAATACAGAACCGTATCCACCATATGCTCAAGCAATCGCGGTCCTGCAATCTGTCCCTCTTTTGTTACGTGACCTACGAGGAATATGGCAATATTTTGCGTCTTCGCTATACGCATTAGTTCTGCGGTACATTCACGAACTTGCGATACACTTCCTGGTGCTGATGATACTTCAGGGTGATGAACAGTCTGAATGGAGTCCACAACCACAAATTTCGGTTTCACTTCATCCACGGTTTCATTAATCATCGCCAGATCAGTTTCGGCATAAATATATAACTCATCTGACTTCACGCCTAATCGTTCTGCACGTAACTTAGTTTGCTTAATCGATTCTTCTCCGGAAATATATAGTACACGCTGTTGTTGATTCGCAAGTAACGATGAGACTTGTAGCAACAATGTAGATTTCCCGATACCTGGATCGCCACCAATTAATATGAGCGATCCCGGAACAATCCCACCACCGAGTACGCGGTTTAATTCTTCTAATTCCGTTTTAACCCGTGGCTCTTCAGCCATTTCTACCTGACTAATAGGCAAAGCTTTATGCTTCACTCTGTCACCATGCTGAAATGCAGCACGCGGTCCTTTTTGCACAATCTCTACTTCTTCATCCATCGTGTTCCATTCCCCACAACCAGGACAACGTCCCATCCACTTAGCGGACTCATATCCACAAGAACGGCACATAAACTTTGACTTTCGCTTAGCCATACACTCTCTCCTTATTTGAAAATACGAAAAGGACAGCCCGCTACGCTTTTTAAAAACTAAGCGAGCGAGCTATCCGGATTATCCTATTATTATTTTTCAGTTGCTACAGTTTGTTTCTCCGTACGTACAACGAACTTGTCATCTTCTACATCTACAATTACTTTTCCACCCATTAGAACTTTACCTTCTAATAACTCTTCGGATAAACGATCTTCTACGTGTTTTTGCAACGCACGACGGAGTGGACGAGCTCCGTACTCCGGATCATATCCTTCATCGGTGATTTTGTCTTTAGCCGACTCCGTCAACACTAACTCGATATCTTGTTCAGCCAAACGCTTAGCTAGCTCTTCACTCATCAAGCTGACAATTTCACGTAATTGTTCTTTCTCTAACGAATGGAAGACGATCATGTCGTCCACACGGTTTAAGAACTCCGGTCGGAATGCTTTCTTCAATTCCGCAAGCATTTTTTCCTTCATGTCATCGTAATCGGATTCGCCGTCTTGAATATTAAAGCCGACATAGCGGTTTTTCTTCAATTCAGTCGCTCCAACGTTCGATGTCATAATAATTACTGTGTTACGGAAATCAACTGTACGGCCTTTAGAATCTGTTAAGCGTCCGTCTTCTAATACTTGCAGTAAGATATTGAAAACATCTGGATGCGCTTTTTCAATTTCATCTAGCAATACAACTGAGTACGGCTTACGGCGAACTTTCTCCGTTAACTGACCGCCTTCATCGTATCCTACATAACCTGGAGGTGATCCGACCAAACGAGATGTAGAATGCTTCTCCATGTATTCGGACATATCAATACGAATCATCGCATCTTCATCGCCGAACATCACTTCTGCTAATGCACGACCCAGTTCAGTTTTACCTACACCAGTTGGGCCTAAGAAAATGAATGAACCAATTGGACGTTTAGGATCTTTCAATCCTGCACGCGCTCGACGGATAGCTTTCGAAATAGATAACACAGCTTCTTTTTGACCAATGACACGCTGATGCAAAATTTCTTCCATGTTCAGTAATTTAGCAGACTCTGTTTCCGCAATCTTGTCAACAGGAACTCCTGTCCACATCGCTACGACTGACGCGATATCATTCACTGTCACTTCGGACTCAGTCTGTCCTTGTTTTTCCTTCCAAGCTGCTTTCGTTGTTTCCAATTCCTCTTTCATTTTCTGCTCTTTATCACGATAAGAAGCGGCTTTTTCAAACTCTTGGCTTTGAACAGCTGCATTCTTTTCAGAGCGGATTGCTTCAAGTTTCACTTCAAGCTCTTTCAAATTAGGTGGAGTTGTATACGAACGCAAGCGCACTTTGGATCCAGCTTCGTCAATCAAGTCGATCGCTTTGTCTGGTAAGAAACGGTCTGAAATGTAGCGGTCGGACATTTTCGCTGCTGCTTCGACTGCTTCATCCGTAATCTTCACGCGATGATGCGCTTCATAACGATCGCGCAAGCCTTTAATAATCTGGATTGTTTCATCTACAGAAGGCTCATCAACTTGGATCGGTTGGAAACGTCGTTCAAGCGCTGCATCTTTTTCAATATATTTACGGTATTCATCAAGTGTTGTAGCACCGATACATTGTAGTTCACCACGTGCAAGAGACGGCTTCAAGATGTTAGATGCATCAATAGCACCTTCCGCTCCGCCTGCACCGATTAACGTATGCAATTCATCGATGAACAAGATAATATTGCCCGCTTGACGGATCTCTTCCATTACCTTCTTCATTCTATCTTCGAACTCGCCGCGATATTTTGTACCTGCGACGACTGTACCCATGTCTAGTGTCATAACACGCTTGTCACGCAAGATCTCAGGCACTTCGTTACTTACGACTTGCTGTGCCAAACCTTCTGCAATCGCTGTTTTACCTACACCCGGTTCCCCGATCAATACTGGGTTGTTTTTCGTACGACGTGCCAATACTTCGATAACACGTGTAATTTCTTTACTTCGTCCAATTACTGGATCCAGCGTGCCTTCACGTGCGATTTCAGTTAAATCACGCGCTAAGCCATCCAATGTTGGTGTTGCCGCTGATGTAGAATTCGCTGGGTTGCCAACAGAACTTTCATCATTGCCAAGCAACTGAAGTACTTGCTGGCGAGCTTTGTTCAAGCTAACGCCTGCATTATTTAGAACCCGTGCAGCTACGCCTTCTCCTTCTCGAATCAATGCCAACAGAATATGCTCTGTACCGATATAAGAATGTCCTAACTTACGAGACTCATCAACAGATAATTCGATAACGCGTTTTGCACGAGGAGTATAATGAACGATCGGACCCACATCTTTAGAGCCTACACCTACTAGAATTTCTACTTCTCGTTCAATAGTATCTGCATTCACACTTATTGCTTCAAGAGCTTTTGCTGCGATGCCGCCACCTTCTCGAATCAAACCAAGCAGAATATGCTCAGTACCAATAGATTCATGCTTTAAACGAATAGCCTCTTCTTGAGCCAATTGCAAAACTTTTTGTGCACGTTGTGTAAATCGATTAAACATCATATTCATTCCCCTCTTCCTTCTTCAGTGGACTATATTCTATGTTATGCAAAATAACACATCAATGCTTTGTTTCATATAACTATATATATTCATGTCAGTTCGCGATACAACCTAATCCGCATATTGACTTTGACTATCTTTGATTAATTATAAATGCTATAAGACTTTCTTGCAAAAACTTTGCTCATAACGAATCATTATCTTTTTCTTGTGCGGCAGAACGCTCTATTCCTAGACGATCACGGAATAATTGTGCACGAAGGATATCACGTTTATCAGATGTTAATTCTTCTTTCGCATATTGTTGCAGAAAACCTGGTTGCATGAAAATCATCAATTCATTCAAAATTGTCATATCAATATTTTCAATGATACCTAAATCTATACCCAAACGGACGTCAGACAAACATTTTGCCGCTTCGGCTGACGGCAAGATTCGCGAATGGGTCAGTGTACCGAGTGACCTGAATAATCTATTTTCCAAGTGAACTTCCGACTTAGCCAATAATAATTCACGTGACTTCTTTTCGTGCGCAATCAAGCGTTTTGAAATACTCTCTAAATCTTTCAAGATTTCCTCTTCTGATTTGCCGAGTGTGATTTGATTAGAAATCTGATAAATGTTACCTAGCGCTTCACTGCCCTCTCCATAACTTCCACGCACGACCATTCCAAGCCTGGATATCGCAGGTATAATTCTTTCGATTTGCTTCGTGATAGTTAGTGCCGGTAAATGCATCATGACTGACGCGCGCATTCCCGTACCGGTGTTGGATGGACAACTTGTCAAATAGCCAAATGTTTCATCGAAAGCATAGTTCAAATTCACTTCAAGTTCGCTATCTACTTGATCAGCCTGTTCATATGCCTGATCTATTTGAAAGCCTGGATAAATACATTGAATGCGAATATGGTCTTCTTCATTCACCATAATACTAATCGTTTCGTCTTCTGACAGCAAAACGGATCCATGTTTTTTAGGATTGATCAACTGCGGGCTGACTAAATGTTTCTCAACTAAAATTTGCCGTTCAAGTGGAGACAAATCTTCCATTGTAATACTCGTAAAGTGATCATCCTGCATCGTCTCGACCGCTTGGTTCAATGCTTTGCTTACGTCGTTTGCATCTTCTTGCGTGGCACTTATCGGAAATGGATAATCTTGTAAGTTTCGAGCTAGCCTGATTCTTGTGGACAAGACGATGTCAGCATGCTCACCTTCCGCTACCATCCAACCTGTCAGTTCCTGTTTGATGAATTTTTCAAATGACATGTTGATCATCACCTCCATCGGACAGTTGCTGTTTCACTTGGTTGGCCTCATCACGTAAAGTTGCCGCTTCCTCAAAACGTTCGTTTTCTACAGCTTCCTGCATTTTCGTCCGGATATCTTCAAGCTTCCTCTTTAAAGCAAAACGTTCATTAAGTGAAACGGGGATCTTTCCACGGTGTTGGGTATGCCCATTATGCAGTTTGGCAAACACTCTTGGCAGTTGCCCCTTGAATGTTTCGTAACATACCGCACAACCAAACTTCCCGATATCGAGGAAACGATGGAAGGTCAACCCGCAGCTCGGACACTTCGGACCATCCGGTAATCTTTCATCAGCTTTTTGTTCCGGAAATAACTCTGAACCACCCAACCAGTGTGCTAAAAATTGTTGTATTGATAACGGTTCTTGATCCGGACTGAAAGAAAATGTTTGTGAGTAAAATGCACATTTATCACATAAATGACGCTCTATTACATCATTTGATGTTTCTTGTTTAAACACTACAGTAGCTGGTCGTTCTTTGCAGTTTTCACAAAGCATTGAAATTCACCTCATTCTATCTCTTCATAAATTAATGTAACTAACATAGCGCGAAGAATACGCGAACGTAACGCATCCCGCTCAGGTAACATATAACGCAAAGTAGCGCGGCCTACTGCAGCAAGCATCAGTTTAGCTTCACGTTCTGTAATGACTTCTTCTTCAATTAAGCGGATAATGACATCTTCCGCCATAGTGGATGATGCTTCATTCTCCAAAATTTCTAACGCCTGTTCAAGTAAGTCTTTGCGGGAGTTGGTACGCACCCTGTAAATCCGAATGTAGCCTCCGCCTCCTCGCTTAGACTCAACAGCATAGCCTCTCTCGACGGTAAACCGAGTTTTGATCACGTAATTAATCTGTGATGGTACGCATTGGAACTTTTCGGCAATCTCATTTCGTTTGATTTCAATAGAAGCGCTATCTTCCTCTTCTATAATCGACTTCAAATATCCTTCTATAATGTCAGAAATGTTACGCATCTCGTCACCTCTTTTCGCTCGCTCATCTAGTTGACTTTGACTATCTTTGACTTGATTGTATCGCAGAAATTAGGCGGGATGCAATTCATTTGTTTGTATGTATACCTTATTACGTTAAAAGGAAACCTATTGCTAGGTTGTCACATCAGGCTATTAATTATTCAATTAGTCATCAGACAAAAATAAGATGAATGCTTTCTACTTATCATCAACCATTGTCATCTTCCTGAATAGAATACTGAATGAATAACAAAAGACTGAAGAACAGATCCTTATAGCGGATTGTCTTCAGTCACTGTATACAACTATTCATTCACTTTTTATTTATATAGTAATAGGTTCTTTGCGCAACGGTTCGAGGTCGACTACGAAGCCCATGTCTTCAAGCATTTTTTGATCTTGATCGTTTTCTTGACCGGCTGTTGTGAGGTAGTCACCGATGAAGATGGAGTTTGCGGCGTAAAGGCCTAATGGTTGCAGGCTTCTTAGGTTCACTTCACGTCCACCTGAGATGCGGATCTCTTTGCCAGGATTGATGTAGCGGAATAAACACAAAACTTTTAGACAGTAGCGTGGGTCTAGTTCTGATGTTCCTTCTAATGGCGTTCCATCAACTGCATGTAGGAAATTTACAGGTATGGAGTCTGCGTCCAGTTCGCGTAGGCTACGCGCCATAGAGATAATGTCTTGCTTTGTTTCCCGCATACCGACGATGACGCCTGAACAAGGAGATATGCCCGCTTCTTTGGCAAGTCCTACAGTGTGTACACGATCGTCATATGTATGAGATGTGGTTATACTTTCGTGATGTTCTGCAGATGTGTTTAAGTTGTGATTGTAGCGATCTACTCCTGCCTCTTTCAAACGAGTTGCTTGTCCTGGCTTCAAAATACCCAGGCAAGCACATACCGTCATTCCTTTGTGCTTTTCTTTAATTTGTTTAACAGAGTCAATGACTATGTCTAGTTCACTGTCACGCGGTCCCCGTCCACTAGCGACGATGCAATAGGTGCCTGCTTTATTGGCAGCTGCACGCTCTGCACCTTCAAGTATCTCTTCTGATTTCATCATCGCATACTTTTCGACAGGTGCTTTTGAAATGATGGACTGGGCGCAATAACCACAGTTCTCCGGACATAGTCCTGATTTCGTATTAATGATCATATTCAACTTTACCTTATTTCCGAAGTAATGCGATCGAATCGAGTACGTCGCGTGTAGCAATAATAGCAAATCTTCATCTGGGCTGTTTAATATAGCGAGTGATTCCTCGTCAGTTAACACATGTCCTTCAAGTACTTTAGTGGCCAGTTGTTGGTAATACATTATAGTGCACGCCTCACTTTCAAGTGTTTTGATATTCTGAACGCAAATATGCCTGACAGCACAGCTAAAATTAGATCTTTCGGCAGTGGGGGCATCATCCATAGCCATGCGATCTTATAAGTGAATACGTCGGGTGCAGCAGCCCACATCTTATACGCAAAATACATCCAACTTGTACCTAGTATGTAGTTGATTGCTGTGGCAACTAGCGCTGCGGTAATAAAAGCAGGTAGGGTCTGATTTCGCTCCACAATCTTTCCCGCTACATAAGCAATTAGAATGAAAGTAAGAATAAAGCCAAACGTTGGACTTAAAATTTGACCGAAGCCGCCTGAAAATTTAGCGAAAACCGGTGCGCCTGCTAGTCCTATTAACATATATACCGTCATAGATAATGCACCTAGACGACTACCAAGTAATAATCCTGATAAGATTGCGAAAAACGTTTGCAATGTGATCGGTACACCACCAACTACTAAAAACGGCACGAAGGACGTAATATTCGCTCCGATCATCATTAAAGATGCAAACATCCCGCTGTATACAATAGTTAAAGCACTGAATCTACTTACCGGTCGTCTCTCTGTTGCTGTTGCCATTATGTCACCTCTTTTTATATTAGTTACCTTAAAAATATTAATGGTTAACACATCGTATGTCAACACTATTTATTTTTAAGTTAACTAATAAAAATGAATAAAAAAAGACTGCAGCGCAACGCTGACAGCCTATTTTTTCTCATCAATCTGTTCTTCTTTTTCTTTACGAAATAAAACGCTTGAGAGTAAACCACTAAATATAGCAGCTGCGATTGTAATGTACACACGCATATCATAAGCAACTTCTTCATAACTGTTACCTAACATAATCCAAGCAAGCGTACCTACAAGAACAGCGATCGGAAATGAGTATTTAAAGAATCGCATAGTCCCTCACCTTTTCGAGTTGTTTCTTTGATTTTAGCATATATGCCGCAATTTCTCTATGCTCTAACTCCGCAAACGGAACTTCACCAAACATTCACTTGACGATATCCAACAAAGCGGCTATGATGTGGTTAGAATAATCAAAATAATTGAATAAGAAACAAATCTTATCAAGAGAAGCTAAGGGACTGGCCCGTCGACGCTTCAGCAACCAGCCATCTAGGCAAGGTGCTACTTCCAGCAGTCTGTCAAATTGACACTCTGAAAAGATGAGAGGGAACTAGTCATTGAGATTACAAAGCCTTCTACTATACTTGAAGGCTTTTTTTGATTAGAAAAAGCAAAGGGGAGATGGGATTATGTCATTGCTAGAGAAGCTACAAACAAATGTCTTAACGGCAGACGGTGCAATGGGGACTATTTTATATTCTTACGGAATTGATTACTGTTATGAAGAACTAAACGTAGAAAAGCCTGAAATTATAGAGCAAATTCACCAAGACTATATCGCAGCCGGTGCAGATATAATCCAGACAAACACTTACAGTGCGAATGCGAACAAATTAGCTCGCTATGGCTTAGAAAGTCATGTAACAGAATTCAATAAAGCGGCCATTCAAATTGCAAAGCGTGCAGCAGCGCCTGGGGGGCAATTTGTTCTTGGAACAATTGGCGGCGTACGCGGCATACGTAAAAGCGATGCTACATTAAACGAAATAGAAAAAGTCGTACTAGAACAAGCCCATGCTTTATTAGCAGGTGACCCTGATGGACTTCTATTAGAGACGTATTATGACTTTGAAGAGTTATCGTCTGTTGTGACCACGTTAAAGAAAATCACGGATGTTCCATTGATTGCACAAGTTTCTATGCATGATCCGGGTGTCTTACAGAATGGGCTTTCATTAAACGAGGCACTTCATCAACTCGAGTCTCTCGGCGCAGATATCGTAGGCGTCAACTGTCGCTTAGGCCCTTACCACACGATTCAAGCATTCGATAATGTTACATTACCTGAAAAAGCATTTTTATCCGCCTATCCAAATGCCAGTCTTTTGGATGTAGAAGATGGACGTATTGTCTATGAATCTGAAGCAGAATACTTCGGACGCGCTGCCGTATTACTTCGTGATCAAGGCGTTCGGTTGATTGGCGGATGTTGCGGAACGACGCCTAAGCATATTAAAGCAGCTAAAACACAGTTAGCGCGACTAGCACCTATTACAAAAAAGTTTGTGCAACCGGCAAAACCTATCGTGATTCATGAAGCAAGGCCTGTAAAACATCAACCCCTTCACGAAAAAGCCAAAACAGAGCGCACGGTGATTGTAGAACTAGATACACCACGCCACTTGGAAACTGAAGATTATATCAAAGGGGCAAATGTGTTATATGACGCAGGCGTTGACGCTATAACAATGGCGGACAATTCACTTGCTTCCCCGCGCATTAGCAACATGGCGATGGGCTCGATCATTAAGATGCAACATAATATCCGCCCACTTGTACATTTGACATGCCGCGATCATAATCTAATTGGCTTACAATCACATTTGATGGGACTCGATGCATTAGGCATTCACGATATCCTAGCCGTAACAGGCGATCCGACAAAAGTTGGCGACTTCCCTGGTGCTACAAGTGTCTACGATGTATCCAGCATGGAGTTATTACAATTAATCAAGAAGTTGAATGAAGGAATTTCATTCTCCGGAAAACCGTTGCGCAAGAAAGCTAGCTTCTCTATTTCGGCAGCTTTCAATCCGAACGTACGTGTAATCGATCGCGCCGTACAGCGACTCGAGAAGAAAATTGAAGCGGGTGCCGACTATTTCATCACGCAACCGGTTTATACGAAAGAAAAGATTATCGAAGTATATGAAGCAACAAAACATTTGGACACACCGATCTTCATTGGTATCATGCCGCTAACCAATATACGAAATGCCGAGTTCCTGCATCACGAAGTACCCGGTATCAAGCTTTCAGAAGATGTGTTGGATAGAATGCGTGAGTGCGGAGATGACCGTGAAAAGTCAACCGAAACGGGTCTTGAAATCGCAAAAGAGTTGATTGATACAGCAGCTCAGTATTTTAATGGGTTGTATCTCATCACACCATTCCTTCGTTACGATATGACATTAGAGTTGTATGAACACATTAAGGAAATAGATCAGCAGAAAGAGAGGGAATTAATACATGCAGAGACATCCTATTGAAGAGCAACTAGATAAACGAATCCTGATCATTGATGGTGCGATGGGGACGATGCTGCAAGCGGAAAATTTCTCAACGGATGACTTTGGCGGAGAAGAATACGATGGGTGTAACGAATACATGAGTGTGTTACGCCCGGATGTTTTAGAGAAAATTCACGATGAGTACTTAGAAGCTGGAGCAGATATCATTTGTACAAATACATTTGGTGGTACTCCCCTTGTATTGAATGAATTTTCACTCGGGCATCGTGCAGATGAAATTAATGCAAAGTCTGTAGAGATTGCGAAAAAGAGTGCAGCAAAGTTTTCCACGCCGGAATGGCCACGTTTTGTCGCAGGTGCGATCGGACCCACGACAAAGACACTTTCGGTTACGGGCGGCATTACATTTGATGAACTATCCAATGATTTTTATGTGCAGGCAAAAGCGCTTATAGAAGCGGGCAGTGACTTAATACTGATGGAAACGAGTCAGGATATGCTGAACGTGAAGGCCGGAACCATTGGTATTAAAAAGGCGTTTGAAGAGCTTGGACGCGAAATTCCTATCATGATCTCAGGAACGATCGAACCGATGGGTACAACACTCGCAGGACAAAGTATTGAAGCGTTTTATATTTCCATTGAACACGTGCACCCTCTTTCGGTCGGTTTGAATTGTGCGACAGGTCCTGAATTCATGACCGACCATTTACGTTCATTATCTGACTTAGCAACGAGTTATGTCACTTGTTATCCAAACGCTGGATTGCCAGATGAAGAAGGACATTATCATGAGTCCCCTGAATCTCTATCGAAAAAACTGGAAGGCTTCGCTGAAAAAGGTTGGTTGAACATGGTTGGCGGTTGCTGCGGTACAACACCTGATCATATTCGCGCAATACGTGAGGTCGTAAAAGATAAAGCACCGCGCAAGATGCCTGAAGTTTCTCATGGCCATGCCGTTTCAGGGATCGAACCGTTACTTTACGACGATACATTGCGTCCGTTATTAATTGGTGAACGTACCAACGTAATCGGTTCACGTAAGTTCAAACAATTAATTGTAGAAGAAAAATTTGAAGAGGCTTCTGAAATCGCACGCGCACAAGTAAAACGTGGTGCTCACGTACTGGATATTTGTCTCGCAAACCCTGACCGTGATGAATTGTACGATATGACTCGCTTCATGAAAGAAGTCGTAAAAAAAGTCAAAGTTCCTCTTGTCATTGACTCTACGGATGAAAATGTCATTGCGGAAGCGTTGAAGTTCTCTCAAGGTAAAGCAATCATTAACTCTATCAACTTGGAAGATGGTGAAGAACGCTTTGATGCTGTACTTCCTTTAGTAAAAAAGTATGGGGCAGCTGTCGTTGTCGGAACGATTGATGAAGTTGGAATGGCGGTGACAAGAGAACGTAAGCTGGAAGTTGCGTTGCGCTCCTATGATTTACTCGTCAATAAATGGAAGATCCCGCCGGAGGATATCATTTTTGATCCACTCGTCTTTCCTGTCGGTACCGGTGATGCGCAATACATCGGATCAGCCGTGGAAACAATTGAAGGAATACGATTAATCAAGGAAAAACTTCCACGCACCTTAACAACTCTTGGTGTCAGCAACGTATCCTTCGGGTTACCTCCCGTCGGCCGCGAAGTGTTGAACGCTGTATACTTGTATCACTGTACACAAGCAGGTCTGGATTATGCGATTGTCAATACAGAGAAACTTGAGCGCTTTGCTTCGATTCCAGAAGCTGAAATCAAGCTGGCGAACGACTTGCTATTTTCTACTACAGATGAAACACTAGCAGACTTCACGGATTTCTATCGTGGGAAGAAAAATGAGAAGTCAGAAGATGATATACCGAAAACAGTACCTGAACGTCTCGCGTACTACGTAGTGGAAGGGACGAAAGAAGGTTTAATTCCTGACCTGGAAACCGCTTTGAAGACATACGACGCACCACTGGATATCATCAATGGTCCTTTAATGAAGGGAATGGCTGAAGTTGGACGTTTATTCAATGATAACCAACTGATTGTAGCGGAAGTTCTGCAAAGTGCTGAAGTCATGAAGGCTTCTGTTTCCTACCTTGAACAATTCATGGAGAAGAATGAAGACGATAGCGGGAAGGGCAAGATTATTCTAGCGACAGTAAAAGGTGACGTACACGATATCGGAAAAAACCTCGTAGAGATTATCTTAAGTAATAACGGGTTTAAAGTAATAGATATCGGAATCAAAGTGACTCCAGCTTCTCTAATTGAAGTGATCCGTAAAGAAAAACCAGACATTGTAGGACTGTCGGGACTTCTCGTAAAATCTGCGCAACAGATGGTATTAACGGCGCAGGACTTTAAAGCAGCAGGAATCGATACGCCCGTAATGGTTGGTGGTGCCGCTTTAACGAGACGCTTCACTGAAACGAAGATCGCCCCCGAGTACGATGGCCCAGTTATTTTTGCAAAAGACGCAATGCAAGGTCTTGATTTAGCAAATCGTCTTCAAAGTACTGACAAAGGAGCGTTACTTGAAGAATTAGCGAATAGTATTGAGAAACGTGAAACGAATGACGCGATTAAAGCAAGTCGAGGTTCTACAGCAGTTGCAGTAAAGCCGCGTCCTGTGAAAACGGTACGCACTGATGTTCCTGTATTCACCCCAACTGACTTACGTAGACGGGTCGTGAAAGATTACTCGGTTGCCCACTTACATCCTTATGTAAATATGCGTACACTGATTGGACACCACTTAGGTCTACGTGGAAATGTCGATAAAATGCTCGAAAGAAAAGAGGAACGGGCAGTACAACTTCACGAGATGGTAACTGAGTTCTTGAAGTCCGATAAGATGAAAGCTTCTGGTATTTATCAATTCTTCCCTGCCCAGGCAGATGGCGATGACGTAATCATTTATGATCCAGAAGATTCAAAAACTGAAATTGAACGATTTACATTTCCCCGCCAAGAGAAGGATCCATTCCTCTGCTTGGCTGACTACTTGAAAACAGTACAAAGCGGTGAAATGGACTACGTTGCATTCATGCAAGTGACTGCTGGTAAAGGCGTTCGCGATTATGCGAATAAGCTGAAGGCAGAAGGAAAGTTTCTCGAAAGTCATGCATTCCAAGCAACGGCTTTGGAATTAGCAGAAGGCTTTGCTGAAAGGATTCACCAAGAAATCCGTGACCAATGGGGATTCCCTGATCCAACAGACTTTACAATGCTTGAGCGTTTCGCAGCTAAATATCAAGGCCAGCGATTCTCATTCGGCTATCCTGCTTGTCCAAATTTAGAAGACCAAGCTAAACTCTTCCGACTCATCAAACCGGAAGATCACGGTGTCATCCTAACCGAAGAATTCATGATGGAACCAGAAGCATCTGTATCAGCAATCGTTTTCGCGCACCCTGATGCACGATACTTTAACGCATAACCCAAATGCTGAAAGCGCCGGGTTGACTCGACAGGCGTTGGAAGAACTACCCAAAAGGCGCTCCTTGCCTTTTTGGTAGTGCTGAAACGTCCCGAGAGTCTGGCGCTTGAAGCTGGATGACCCAAATGCCAAGAGCGCCGGGTAGACCAGACAAACGTTGAGAGAACTAAAACAATCCGCCATCTCTAACATACTAGAGGTGGCGGATTGTTCATATTATAAGACGATTAGCGACATCTTCTACGACGGTGACAACCTCCGCCACCCCACATACCTCCTGCTCCTGGTCCAAATCCTGGGCCGAATCCTGGTCCCATTCCCGGGCCAAATCCTGGGCCTCTTCCTGGCATAATAGTAGAGCCCATAACGTCTTCAGTGGTTTCTGTATAGTAATGTTGCGGTACACCGACCACGTGATGACGATTTACATTCACGATCGGATGAATAAATGGCATTTCTTGCTTAGTGAAGCAATCGTTAAATCGATACTGTGGCGGGCAAGTAACAGGCTGGAAACCATGATGCTGTCCGCCTTGCATACCATGCTGACCTTGCATCCCGTGATGTGGTTGGTGTCCCCATCCTTGCTGATGATGTCCACCTGACATTCCACAATGTCTTTGATTCATTTCTCCACCTCCTTATACCCTATTACATGCAAGCTAATCGATTTGTTACGGGCTAGCGACATAGGATAGTGAAAAATAAAAAGCAATATCCTTTACCTACTTAGATAAAGGATATTGCTTTATTCATGATAGGCTAGCTACAACTCACAGTTTCTTGGTATAGAGGGCTTCTCGTAGCCTAGACTATTTTCTATTGATTCAAGCTTCTTCACAATCATTTTACACTCATTTAACGCACCATGGACCGGAGCACCTTCGCCTACCATATTCTCAGAACGTAAAAAGTCAGAGTCTCGACGCAACTCCAGCTCAGCTGGATGGATGTATTGACGTTCCATACATTTTCACCCTTTCTTCTTTATATGATATATAAGACAAAGCCAGTCTATTCATCTTCTATTATACACCAATAATCTAACAATTCAAATTAGTCAATTCGTTATTCATGAGTGAAGTGAATGCTATGTGGGTATAGTACGATATCATCTATTTTTGAAGGAGAGAATATATATGAAACGAAACAGAATTATACTATTTGATGGTGAATGTAACTTCTGTGACGCAAGCGTGCAATTTATTATTAAACGTGACCCGTACAAACACTTTTCATTCGCCTCGTTACAAGATGACGTAGGAAGAAAACTTCGGAAAGACTATCAAATTCCCGATAATGTAGATAGCTTAGTATTGATTGAAAATGGCAAAGCCTATACAAAGTCGGGTGCGGCTTTACGGATTGCAAAAAAGCTGGATGGTTTATGGCACTTGGCATTTCTATTCGTAGTCATTCCACCAGCAATCCGTGACATCGCTTACGATTATATTTCAACAAACCGATATAAATGGTTCGGCAAAAAGGAGTTATCCTGCATGCTCCCCTCACCTGAAGAACGTCAACGTTTTATCTCGTAAAGAATATATATCCAGTTATACTAAAAAGACTGAAAACAACCTCCGATGTTCCTAGAGTTGTTTTCAGTCCCGGCCTTCCTACTTAAAGGAAGGCTTTTTTCATGAAGTTAATTCTTTATATTCTTTATCAGTAAAGGCCCGAGATCTGGTCAGGAAACGTTTTCCTTCCACTCCTTCGAGCGAAAACATTCCACCTCGTCCATCGACTACGTCAATAATCAGCTGTGTATGTTTCCAGTACTCAAACTGACTTTTCATCATATAGAACGGCATACCACCGATATGGCCAAGCAAGATATCCTGATTGCCTACAATCAAATCTCCATCTTCGTAACACATCGGGGAGGACCCGTCACAGCAACCACCGGACTGATGAAACATCAGTGGCCCATGTTTATCTTTTAATAACTCTATAAGAGCCAACGCTTCTTCTGTTGCGATTACTCGATCTGGCATAGGAATTCCTCCATTCACTTCGGATCCTCCAGGCAGATTCGATCAAAAGAACCCTTGTTTACTTTCGTCATAGCTAACGAGCATATTTTTCGTCTGCTGATAATGCGCTAGCATCTGCAAGTGGTTTTCACGTCCGATACCCGAAGCTTTGTAACCTCCGAAAGCAGAGTGTGCCGGATACGCATGATAGCAGTTCGTCCACACACGTCCCGCTTGGATTCCGCGTCCAAAGCGATATGCCGTATTCATATCGCGTGTCCATACGCCTGAACCTAGTCCATATAATGTGTCGTTCGCAATTTCTAACGCTTCTTCTTTATCTTTAAATGTTGTAACCGCTACTACAGGACCAAAGATCTCTTCTTGGAAGATTCTCATTTTATTATGTCCTTTAAATACAGTTGGCTTCACATAATACCCTTCTGCAAGATCCCCTTCGAGTTTATTCTGTTCTCCACCCGTCAGACATTCTGCACCTTCTTGTTTTCCGATATCCAAGTAAGAAAGGATTTTCTCTAGTTGTTCAGTAGATGCCTGAGCACCCATCATAACCGTTGGATCCAATGGATTTCCTGTCTTGATCGCTTTAACACGCTCCAGTGCGCGTTCCATGAACTTGTCGTAAATGGATTCCTGAATTAATGCACGGGATGGACATGTACAGACCTCTCCTTGGTTTAATGCGAACATAACGAAACCTTCAATTGCCTTATCAAGGAATGCATCGTCTTCCGCCATTACATCTTCAAAGAAAATATTCGGAGATTTCCCGCCAAGTTCCAATGTAACCGGAATTAAGTTTTGAGAAGCATACTGCATGATTAGACGGCCAGTTGTTGTTTCGCCTGTGAATGCAATCTTGTTGATGCGCGGATTGGATGCTAGTGGTTTTCCTGCCTCTAATCCAAAACCGTTGACTACGTTCAAAACTCCTGCCGGCAGTAAGTCTTCAATTAACTCAACCAATACTAATATAGACGCGGGTGTTTGCTCAGCAGGCTTTAACACAATACAGTTTCCTGCGGCCAATGCCGGAGCAAGTTTCCAAACTGCCATCAGAATCGGGAAGTTCCAAGGAATAATCTGACCTACCACACCTAATGGCTCATGGAAGTGGTAAGCTACCGTATCGTTATCGATTTGGCTTACTCCGCCTTCTTGCGCACGAATTGCAGAAGCAAAGTATCTGAAATGGTCTACTGCAAGTGGAAGGTCAGCATTCAATGTTTCACGAACAGCTTTTCCGTTATCCCACGTTTCAGCTACAGCTAGCATTTCTAAATTCTCTTCGATACGATCGGCAATCTTCAGTAAAATATTCGAACGTTCAGTGACTGATGTCTTCCCCCATGCATCTTTTGCTGCATGAGCCGCATCTAGAGCCAGTTCAATATCTTCTTCTGTAGATCTTGCAACCTGGGTAAATACCTTTCCGGTAACTGGCGTTGTATTATCGAAATACTGGCCTTTTACTGGTGCTGTCCACTTGCCACCAATGAAGTTATCATAGCGTTTTTTGAACTGAACCTTTGAACCTTCTGTATTTGGGTTTGCATAAACCTGACTTTCTGAAGCTTGTACCATACTACGTCACACTCCCTGTTCTCTCATTTTTCTTCTATTCTAGTACAATCACTTTTGCACACAGAGATACTATACGAATCTCTAACTAGCTTTATGCAAATTGAATGCGCTTACATGTGTTATCTTTTATTCTAGCGGAATAATCTATTTCTTTCAACTAAATACTTTTAACAGTATTTAGTTGAAAGTATTTAGTTATTTATATAGCCGTACATAAAACTGAACAAAGCCTAAAGATAGCACTATTTTACACCTGCATTAATTACACGTCATATAACGCCAATAATTGTCCCCAAGTACGCCTGTCAAATACGCTAATCCTTCACTTTCCGTACGATGTAGCGCGCGCCAGTCCTCATCATCAAGCGCTAGGTAGACTTCATGATGAGGCGCATCATTATGATAGCCAACTAGATCTAGGTTCCCTTGTTCATCCAAATGAGCTTTCATTTCGTAATGTATAGGCGGTGAGGCGGTCAGTGGATTGCCCACGTCGTGGTTGATCGCAAAATGAACTTCAGTCGAGTCCCCTTCCAACCTCTCGATTTCTATACCATCTACAGAAGCATGGTCATGACGCTTATACCGTTTCATATAATTCAATCCAATGGATGGTCCAGTTGCTTTCGTAAATTGTAGTGCATTGTCTCTTCCAATGAACTTTCCTTCTATATCCACACGGGTGCGAAAACTTTTTCCTTCAGGATTGAAATCCCGATCATCCCCTGTAAAGTATGGGATTGGTGAGAAGAGATTCGGATTTTTTATGATATCTTCCTTTAAAAATGTTGTATAGCGGAACTTCCATCGCTTCACTTCTTTTTGTTTTTCCCTGTCGGCCACCGGTTTTAGTAATCGATCTCGTTGCTTAACTCGCACAGAAAAGGTATACACTTCTTCTGTTGGTTTATTATCAGGATTTGGAGGCATAATTCCTTCATACACTTTTGATACAATCGATTTACTAACATTCATTTTCTGATTGCTGTCAATCAACGGACGCGTTGCCGAAACACTGTATACCACTGGCTCCGAAGAACTTACCTCGCGATCAATAAAACGATTATCAGTAATTGTCTCGAGGTATTGACCGTTACGGTAAATATCGAACTTCTCCACATCTTTAATCCATTCCCACGAAAGGGCAATTTGCGATGAAGCGGCAATCGTTGTAATTACTAAGCGTTGTAAAGGATGTTCATCTTTCTGTACTTCTGTCAAGGCCGAAGTCTGGATCACGATTACATCTTGAACCCGTTCTTCCTCTACCCGTTCTACTATATATTGGAAAGGATGTGACGGATCTAGCTCCCCGTCCGTAAAATTCGGAGCCGTCCCTTCATATACTTGCCGATCATTTTTATAGACACGGTAATAACCACCAATATCACTCCATGTAAACGATATATCATCCAATGAATGATCCATCTGTTGAATTTCGAATAATTTCTTCATTTGCGATCTGCTCCCTTTTATCTATTTCATCTGAAACAGTTATACGCCTTCAGATAATTATGTAACATTCAGCATATAGTTATACCTGTTCTTCTATGCGCAATCACTCATTTTCGAGTACTTCCATCTCGTTATACCAGTATTATTTTAACCTTTTTCATGTATATGATATAATGAGCTCGTCTGATACATAGCCACCACTAGGGGTGCCTTCTTTTTGGCTGAGATGCAAGTATGCAAACCCTTTGAACCTGATCTAGTACATTCTAGCGGAGGAAAGTGGGTAGTTTTCATACCCAATCGCCCATCCACGCATGGGCTTTTTGTATATATACCTTTAATAGGAGGAATAGAAACATGCAGCTTATTCAACAACTTCGTCAACAACAACCGCTCGTTCACTGCATTACAAATTTTGTAGTCGCAAATTTCCAGGCAAATGGTTTATTAGCACTAGGTGCTTCTCCTGTTATGGCGGATGCAGTAGAAGAAGCAGAAGATATCGCAAGAATTGCTGCCTGTAGTATTTTAAATATCGGTACGTTAAAGCAACAGACGGTGGATGCCATGATTCTCGCTGGAAACAGCGCTCGCGCAGCAGGGAAACCTGTCGTACTAGACCCAGTAGGTGCTGGAGCTACACCTTTTCGTAAAGCTAGCGCGTTGAAAGTGCTAGAGGAAGTCGATATTACACTGATCCGCTGTAATGCAGGAGAACTTGCTGCGATTGCAGATATCCCTTGGACCGCCAAAGGTGTCGATGCAGGTGAAGGTTCAGCAGACATCGAAGATATCGCGAAAAAGACTGCACGCAAATACAATTGTCTCGTCGCAGTATCAGGCGAAGTCGATATAGTCACGGACGGCCATTCCATGTTATCCATTATAGGCGGCCATCCCATGATGACTACTATTACGGGTACTGGGTGTTTACTCAGTTCTGTCACAGGTGCTTTTCTCGCCGTAGGAATGGAAAACCCTTTGGAATCCGTAGCAGATGCACTCTCATTTTATAAACGGGCTGGTGAACAAACA
This sequence comes from Sporosarcina ureae, assembly GCF_002082015.1. Taxonomy (GTDB): domain Bacteria; phylum Bacillota; class Bacilli; order Bacillales_A; family Planococcaceae; genus Sporosarcina; species Sporosarcina ureae_A. The sequence continues at coordinate 1,745,094 of NZ_CP015109.1, forward strand.
GCAAAAATTTCCCGCGGGCCTGGAGACTTTGCTGTAAACTTCTTAAATACATTACATACATTGGATCGCGATTCAAAAACATTTTTAGCATAATAGACAGGAGGTTTTTCAATTGACAGTACAAGTGGCATTAACCATTGCTGGTTCGGATAGCGGAGGAGGTGCAGGAATTCAGGCTGACTTAAAGACGTTTCAGGAGCTAGGTGTATTCGGGACTTCTGCCATAACCGCAGTGACTGCTCAGAACACTCACGGTGTTCACGGTGTGTATCCAATACAGACAGACGGAGTCATAGCACAAATACGTGCCGTGCTTGATGACTTTGATGTAAAAGCCTGTAAAACCGGCATGCTGTTTTCGGCTGAAATTATTACTGAAGTAGCTACACTATTAAAAGAATATCCCCCAATTCCTTTAGTCATTGACCCCGTCATGATTGCAAAGGGCGGACAATCTTTATTGCAACAACAGGCACTTCAAGCGCTAAAAGAACATTTACTACCACTGGCTACAATTGTGACACCGAATATACCCGAAGCGGAAGTGCTGACCGGAATGGAAATACAGACAGATGAAGATATTCGGCAAGCCGCAACCGCCTTTATCAATATGGGAGTGAAAGCTGTTGTTATGAAAGGCGGTCACCGCAATGATGTGCTAGAGGCAAAAGATTATTACGCTGACAAAGAAGGTCAGTCATTCACTGTGACCACACCTTGGATCCATACTAAAGATACACATGGGACCGGATGCACATTCGCGGCAGCTTTGACGAGTTTCCTAGCAAAAGGCTATTCCTTACCGGATGCAGTTGCTGAAGCGAAACAATTCATACAAGCTGCGATTGAACATGGCTTGAAAATCGGGTCAGGACACGGCCCAACAAATCACTGGGCATACGCTGAATTAAAAAAGGAGATGCATTAATGCGAAATATGGAAGTAAAAAAAGCATTAAGCCTTTATTTTATTATGGGCACACCGAACTCAGGAAATCAGGACCCATTGGCAATAGTAGAAGCGGCTCTTCAGGGTGGTGTCACATGTTTTCAGTTGCGTGAGAAAGGATTACATGCACTTGAAGGTGAAGCTTTACTCGTTTTTGCCAAAAAGTGTCAAGAACTCTGCAAATTGTATCGCGTTCCTTTCATCGTCAATGACGATGTGGATCTGGCATTGGCCATTCATGCAGACGGAGTTCATGTAGGACAAGACGACGAACAGGCAGACAGCGTGCGTCAGCGAATCGGTCCGGATATGTGGCTAGGTGTTTCAACTCACAATGTACAAGAAGTTCGACTTGCACAATCAATTGGCGCGGATTATATAGGACTGGGTCCGATCTATCCGACGTCAACTAAACCCGATGCTTCGGCTGTTGTAGGTACTACTCTGATAGAAGAAGTTCACGCTGTATTCCCTGATATGCCGATTGTTGCTATCGGTGGAATTACGCCATCTACTACCGGCTCTATTATCCAGGCAGGAGCAGATGGTGTAGCCGTTGTGTCTGCTATCGCTTCGGCTAAAGATCCACACTATGCAGCAAGTGATTTATCAAAGATAATTCACTCCTTGCAAGGATGAATGAGGTCCGTATGAATACACGTAAAATGGTTTTTATGACAATGTTTGTCGCAATCGCAGTTGCTGGCTCTACATTCGTTTCATTTCCTGCCGGTATCGCCAGAGCATATCCCATACAGCATGCTGTGAATGTCATAGTAGCGATTGTAATGGGTCCGGGGGCAGCTGTTATCGTAGCGTTTATGACAGGGCTCGTACGTGTACTGACGGGAACAGGCTCACTGCTCGCATTTCCAGGCGGGATGATCGGGGCATTTTTGGCGGGCGTATTCTATCAGCGTATCAAAAAGAATTGGAGTGCTGGTATTGGAGAGGTGATCGGTACGGGTTTGATCGCGCCTTTATTTGCGGTGCCATATGCAAAAATTTTGATGGGCACAACGGTAACTGCTTTCTTCTTCCTACCTCCTTTTCTTGTGTCGACAGTGAGCGGAACTATTATAGGTCTGTTGCTAGCTCCGAGACTTTTGAAGCTGAAGCTTTTCAAAGGTTTATAGTACAACCAAGATGAAAGATGAAGCGGCGAGTGTCAGGATGGAATTTTGTACATCGAAATGAATGCGATGTGCCTGTTGATTCACGATGTCTTCACGCTTCCAAATTACATACTCTAAAAGCTAAGATCCGCAGAGAATATTCCCTGCGGATCTTTTGTCGATTTCCCGGGAAATAGCATGTATTATTTCCTCGTATGATTATAATAGTCCTTCATTTCGTCTTCAGGTACCATATTCCCTCCCGTTCCCCATACGAGATGCGTTGCATATTTGGAGTCCGCCAACGGTAATTTAGACTTCGTCACTTGAACAGGCCCCATCATACCCGCCAGCGCTGAAGGTTCCAGCCATATGCCTTCACTATCCGCCAACTTTTTCAAAAGCATGAATAACGTCTGATCTTCTACCGTATAGCATCCTGTCAAGAAAGGTTCCATCGTTTTTCCGACAAATGCAGAAGCTGTGCCCACTGCTAAACCATCAGCCGCAGTTTTATTATCCAGACCAAAGCTTGCAACTGAAACTTGGTCATGCAAACCTGTCATCATTCCAATCATCATACACGGTGAGTGTGTCGGCTCCGCGAAGAGGCAATGCACATGATCACCGAATGCCAGTTTCAGACCAAACGCCACGCCGCCTGGTCCACCACCCACACCGCAAGGTAAATAGACAAATAATGGATGCTCTTCATCAACAGTGATATTCTGTTCTTTCAATTGTGAGGCAAGACGTTCTCCTGCTACTGCATATCCCATGAATAAATCCGTAGAGTTTTCATCATCTACAAAGTGACAAGACGGATCCGCTTCCGCCTGACGCCGGCCTTCTTCTACAGCTTTGCTGTAATCATCCATATACTCTACTACATGTACGCCTTTTGAGCGCAGTAAGTCCTTTTTCCATTGTTTAGCGTCAGCTGACATATGCACTGTTACATCGAAACCAAGTTTCGCACTCATAATGCCAATACTCAACCCTAAATTCCCCGTCGAGCCTACTGCGATCTTGTGCATTGCAAACAACTCACGGAATGCCGGTGTATCGAATTGGCTGTAGTCCTTTGCATTATCTAGCAACTGGCTATTTATCGCAAGTGTCTCTGCGTGCTTCAGCACTTCATAAATACCCCCACGCGCTTTGATTGAACCAGAGATTGGCAACGCATTATCTTGTTTTAATAATAGCCTGCCTGGAATATTGACAGCATACGTTGTTTCAAGTTCTCGCTTCATCATTGGAATTGGTGTCAAGGGGGATTCAATAATGCCTTTATCCGTATCCGGGAAAACTTTCGCCAAATAGGGAGCAAATCTCTCTAGACGATCGCTGGCGTCAGTTATATCATCTTTTGACAGATGCGTCTTCGACAAACCCGCTGCTACCGGTTCGACGAGAGGGTTACACCATAATACTTCCTTCTTCTTGATCACACTTTGTAATAGAGGCAGTTTTACAAGCCACTCACTTTGCATGATTTTATCCACTTACCCATCACTCCCCTGTTATGAATGTATGCCTGAACAGATTTCATTCGAACCAGCCTTTTTCATTAAATAACGTAATAGCTTCAATTCGATTACGCACGCCGAGTTTATCCAGTATCGTGGAGATGTAATTACGGACAGTTCCGGGTGATAAAAACAGTTCAGTTGCAATCTGTTTCGTAGTTTTGCCTTCCGATACCAGTTTAAGTACCTGGACTTCGCGCTCAGTCAATGGATTCTGCTCTTCTTCTTTCATATCAAATGCCATGTCGATTAATTCCGGTGCATAAATTCGACGTCCTTCAATAATAGAGTGAATCGATTTCACTAGCTCTTCAATCGGGTTGTCTTTGAGCAAATAGCCACGAACGCCTGCATTACGCGCTCGTTCGAAATAACCCGCTCTAGCAAACGTCGTTAAAATTATAATTTGGCACTCCGTATCCTGTAATTCTTCCGCTGCATCCAAACCGGTTTTAATCGGCATTTCAATATCCATTATACATATATCAGGCTGAAGACTTTTGACTAAATCCACTGCCTCCTGACCATTTTTGGCCTTGCCTACTACTTCCATATCTTCTTCCAGGTTCAACAACGACCCTAGCGCACCGAGCAGCATTCCTTGGTCTTCTGCAATTACAATGCGGATCATAAACTTTACCCCTCCTTAATTTGTTTTAGAACAGCAGGTACAACGATTTTTAAATCAGTTCCATTGTCACTTTTAATCGACAGTTTACCGTTGATGAACTCCAATCGTTCCTTCATACCATCGAGTCCGTTACCTGGTAAATTTACGCCATTTTGCGCGATACCTATACCGTTATCGTGTATCCGAATAACAAATGCCTTTTCTGTTTGTTCAAATAGGATACAACATTGCGTTGCATAACTGTGTCTCACTACATTGTTAATGGCTTCTTTTAAACACATAACGAGTACATTTTCTACAATAGGAGACACGTCAGGGAAATTCGGATTACCTTCTATATCCACTTCGATTTCAGCTGCCTTCAGCATTTGCTGAACCCGTATCAATTCGTCTTTAAGCTTCACACGTCGCATACCACTGACGAGAACTCGTACTTCTTTTAATGCCGTACTAGATATTTGTCGTATATCTTGAATTTCTACTTTTGCAGACTCGATATCCCGATCCATTAATCGAGAAGCCAAGTCACTCTTTAAACCGATCATGGATAACTTCTGTCCAAGCGTATCATGGAGATCCCGTGCAATACGCTCACGCTCTTGAATGATCATCAGTTCGGATATCCGTTCCCTAGCAACCTCCAACTGATCTTGAAGTAGATCTCGTTTTTGACGATTGTACAAATTAAATGGTAATAGGACTACACCGATCACTGTGATAATAACAAAGTGAATTTGTGGTAAAAATAATTCGATTTCAAGAAAGAACCCAGCAACAATCGCTGCGATTAAGATTGCAATATGTAATCCATAAATAATAAAAAAACCTACTGGTCTTCTAATGTTTCCAATAGAGAACGCAATAAACAACGATAGATAGACATAGCCAAATAGTAACGTCATTACGACTGTAATGACAATTTCAAAACTGATCCACATATACATGAGACCGCTTTTGGATTTGGCCGAAAAATAATAGGAAAGGAAAAATAACACTAATAACATGATGCCTATTGCTAAGTTAAATGGAGATGCACTTCGTAAAATAAAAAAGAAAGGCAAAATACAAAATACAACCCAAGCATAAATACTGAGCCATGGGCTTTTAGGGAAAATACTATACCAACTATACATCAGTTCTCATCGCCGTCCTTTTCATTCTATTGTACCAAATATTTTCTTTGCTAGCTCTTTTAGGGTATATAGACAAAATAAAAAGGCGGAGAAGGATCGCTCCCTCTCTCGCCACTTTAAGATAAACGTGTACGTTTTGGTTTTAAATCAATTGACAACTTCTCTTTGAATGAATATTGTTTTGCCTCTTTGAATGTGATGAATTTTTTATTATTTGGATCATACAAGCGGTAACGTAAAGATTCAAAGCTAGTTTTTAATGTGATCGTTGTTGCTTTTTGCAATGGCGGTGTTAATTCATGCGCCATCTCCAAGTTATAGTTTGGTACACGTGGTGCCAAGTGATGTACATGGTGGAATCCAATATTGCCTGTTGCCCATTGTAAAACACGTGGCAATTGATAGTATGAACTTCCTTCAACTGCTGCTTTAACATAATCCCAATCTGTTTCTTCTTCGAAATAAGAATCTTCGAATGTATGTTGGATGTAGAACAACCAAATACCAAGGGCACCAGCTGTGAACATCATAGTACCTTGGATTAGCAAGAAGGCTTTCCAACCAATCGCTACGATTAACACTGTATATACTGCAACTAAAATGATGTTAATTAAATACGTATTCATACGCTCTTTCTTACGCGCGTCTTTACGGTTAAAACGACCTGAGATCAGTACCAAGTATAAAGGTCCAAATCCAAACAACACAATAGGGTTACGGTAAACACGGTAGCTGAAACGCTCGAACTTCGAGGCATTTTTGTACTCTTCCACAGTCATGACCCAGATATCTCCAACACCGCGTTTGTCTAGGTTTGAACTAGTTGCGTGGTGAATCGAGTGCTCTCTTTTCCATTTTTCATATGGGAATAATGTTAAGACGCCAGTAATTGTTCCTACAATGCTATTCGCTTTTTTATTGCGGAAGAATGAACCGTGCGTACAGTCATGAAAGATGATGAATGTGCGAACTACGAAGAACGCAGCAACGATTGACAACACAACCGTTAATGTGACAGATACACTCAAGCTTTGGTAAGCCAGGAACCATAAGATGAATATTGGCGGAATTGTATTGATCATCTGAACAATACTCTTTTTCAAATCAGATTTCGCAAAAGGCGCGACGTCTTTGTGCAATTGCTTCGTTTGTTCTTTACTCATGTTTGAATTTCCCTCCTATTGGGTTTGCTAGTACATTAAGAATAACTTGTATTCGATGGGAGGGGTAGACATAGATGTCATGACTTTGAGATGACAAATGTCATATGTATTGGGACAGGCAGTCAGATTACACTATGCGTTGAGTTGAGTTAGTTCGTTGCTCGACTGGTTGTTGGGGACTGAAGTTACTGAGTGTTCGCTTTCTGGACCCGCACAGACACGTGGGGGATTGCCTACAGCCAGAAGCTAGCTGGCGGTGGTGCTGCCAGTTGTCTCCTGGCCACGGCCTACCCCGCAGTTGTGCCTGCGCTACTGAGTGGTATTTATTTTGATTGTGGTTCTAACTAGAATAAAATCAGTGATGTAGTGTTACGGATCTTCTATTTTTGAAAAAGAAGTATACGAACTGCCGTACACCTAATGCAACGAAGGCGACTGCTTGGGAAAACTACGTTTCTGAAATTGTCCTATGCCGCATCTAATAAAGGTGCCTTCTACTCACCCCACAAAACTTCGACATTTACCGCCATAACCCCCTCCATTTCACTGTACATTCATTTTACAATCCTTCAGAATATACAACTATAGAAAGGAATGTATACCATGCGCGAACTATCACTTCGTTTATTATTCGTTTGGATTATTTGTATTCTATTTACCGGCATTTTCGCCTATATTGCGAGATCGATTCATGTACAATCTATCTCTAATTTTGATGAACCCATCATTGACTTTGTTCAAGGCGCGGAGTCTCCAGGGGTGACGTCTATTATGAAACTATTTACTACCATCGGTTCTACTACATCGGTTGTTCTGTTGGCCTTATTGATACTTGGTGTTCTGGTATGGAAGAAACATCGTGCCCAAGCGGTATTATTTGCTATAGCACTAGCTGGTACAGGCATTCTTAATCAAGTACTTAAATTCGTCTTTAAACGGGAACGTCCTGATTTTCATCGTCTAATCGACATTAGCGGATATAGCTTTCCTAGCGGACACACGATGATGGCATTCAGCTTTTATACAATACTTGCTTATATCGTATGGAGAAATGTAGTGAATTCAGGAAGCCGAGTTGCGATTATATTTCTTGCAACTATGATGATTATCATGATTGCAGTCAGTAGAATATACCTGGGTGTTCATTTCCCAAGCGATATAGTCGGCGGTGTGCTAGCTAGTTCAGTCTGGCTGTTCGCATCCATTGCATTCTATCAACGACTCCAACGACAAAAGTCAGGTAATCTACAAACCAAGTAACACACGATCATGTTTATATAAGGAGGTTGTTTCTATGTGGAAGGATTTTAAGGAGTTTGCGTTTAAAGGGAATATTTTTGACTTGGCCATCGGTGTTGTAATTGGTGCCGCTTTCGGAACGATTGTCTCTTCTTTAGTCGAAAACATTATGACACCACTGATTGGCATTTTATTAGGTGGACTGAACTTTTCAGAATTGAGCTATACAATTGGTGACGCTGTAATTAAATACGGTCTATTCATTCAATCTATTATTGACTTCTTAATTGTCGCAGGTTCAATCTTCATTTTCTTACGAGTACTTATGAAATTGAAAATGAAGCCGGAAGAGGCAGTTGAAGAAGAACCTGAAGAAAAACCATTGGATACAAAAGAGGAATTACTTACTGAGATCCGTGATTTATTAAAAAGCAAACGATAAAATAGCAACTACGCACTCTTTCGGTCGCACAGCCGCCACAGTTGTCTTACAAAGTCCATTGCAACGCGCCTGTCAAGGTGTTACAATTATAGGCAGGATACTGATCAAAGGAGTGGATATTCATGTGGTTCGTCTATATCATGTATGCATTGTTTGCGTTTATTCTTGGTGGAACAGTACTTGGACTAGTCCGTACGTTCAGCAGTAATAACTAATACAACTTAACAGCAGTGAATGAACGGGCTATGGCCTATTCATCCACTGCTGTTTTTATATACACGATTATATAGGAAGTTTTCATAAAAATAGCGCGTGTAAGAAACGGTTTCCTCATTTCTTCTACGCGCTATTATTAATGTTTCATCAATCTCCGCTGCTTCCGAAGTTCACGTCGTGCAGGTGCGGTATCGAAAAGACGTTTTTCTAATTCCGTTTCGGGATACACTTCCGCCACGGGAATTGGACGATTTGTGTCATCTACCGCAACCATCGTACAGAATGATTCCGTCGTCAATCTCACTTCACCTGTTACCAAGTTTTTAGAATGAACGGAAATAAAAACTTCCATAGATGTACGACCGACGGAAGTGACTACTGCTTCGAGTTCAATGACATCACCCAATAAGGCTGGAGATACAAAATCGACAGAGTCAATTGAAGCGGTAATCGCAGCTCTAGTACCTGCGTGTTTCATAGCTGCAATAGCTGCAATCTCATCGATATACGAGAGAACTTTTCCTCCAAAGATTGATTCAATATGATTCGTGTCCGGCGGTAAGACCAACTTACTTTGAATGGTTCTTGACTCGCTCATCGGTTTTTGTTCAGACATTACGACAACTCCCTTTTTTAGTACGTTCATTCAAGTATACATAAAAGAAGGGAGTCAGCGCCAATTCCTGCTTGATGTATCGCCTATTCGATTAGATCATTCTTCGCACGCTACAGACATTTTTGGCATATGCGGACTTCTTTAGGTCAATTTGTTCAATTAATTTTCCAGTTGAAGGCGCATGAAGAATCTTTCCGTTCCCCACATACATCGCTACATGATGAATACACCGCTCTTCGTTCTTGAAAAAGATTAAATCACCTTTTTGCCAATCTGCAGAGTCGAGTGAGATGGGTTTGCCTTCTTCTGCCTGATCGGCTGCATCACGTGGCAAGCAAACTCCACACGCTTCCCATATAGCACGGGTGAATCCAGAGCAATCAAAACCCCAGGCGGACATGCCACCCCATAAATACGGTAAACCAATGAAACGTCTTCCCACAGTTAGCGGACGGTGAATCGATTCTTCTCCCACACACTCGACATCGGATGCATTTAGCAATTTCCAACCATGCGGTGTCCATACACGTATCTTCTTTCCGCGTCGTTCTCCGGAAGGAAAGATTGTATTAAAAGAAACACGTAGAAAGAATGTACCTGATTCATCAAAAAGAGCTACCTTTGGATTAGTCACTCTGACAAACTCTTCTGTCTGTATTCGTTTCTTCATGGAAAGTTGAATAAGCGGCACCCATCCAGGATAACCTCGAGGATCTTTACGAGTTGGCTGGGAGCTAGCAATTATACGCGCCCAGTCGCCAACCACTTCTTCGACAATCACAGATTCACCGTATAATAATTGCGTTTGAATGTGATCGTTGTCACTTAGCGCTAGACGTTCTTCATACGATAACTGGGAAAGCCATCTATCGATTTGCACAGGATGATCCAGGGCGGGAAGATCAGCCACACGGGGAGAATCAGGATCAGTCCATACTGTCGCAACGCTTACTGCGCACATCCATTTCTCATTCACATGCATGCTCCTTCACCCATTGCATCATCCGTTTCGAATCAAATCCTAGTCCTGACTTCTTGCTAAATTCCATATGCGATCCGTGGTAGAGCACACCGCCCGCAGAGAATTCCTCTACCAATAATAGTGGTGCGTCTAAATCCACTCGCGTTATATTCGGCTGACTCGCTGCAATATGAGCAGCTGCCGTCACCCCGACTGCTGTCTCCATCATACTTCCGACCATACACTCTACGCCATTTGCTTCAGCCAATGCATTGATTTTCAAGGCTTCGCGGATCCCCCCCGACTTCATCAATTTGATATTCAGTACATCCACTGCGCGCATCTCCAGCAACCTTTTTGCATCTCTCGCTGAAAATAATGATTCATCTGCCATAATCAGCGTGCTTGTCTGTCTGGTCACGTCTCTCAAGCCTTCTACATCATATGCGGCAACTGGCTGTTCTATTAATTCCAAATCAACTCCGTCATCTTCCAACTGGCGAATCAGGTGAATGGCTTCTTTTGGTTTCCAACCTTGATTGGCATCGAGACGAATGAGGATATCTGGCCCGACGGTTTGACGTACGGCGTGAATCCGTTCTCTTTCTTGTTGAGAACTACTTGTACCGACTTTCACTTTTAGCGTATCGAAGCCTCTGGCAACATGTTCTGCTGCTTCCTTGGCCATATCAGCAGGCTTCCCGACACTGACTGTCAAATCTGTTTTCAAGCTTTGGCGGTAGCCACCTAACACGTGGACTAAAGGTAAACCGCAAAGCTGTCCGAACAAATCATTCACTGCCATGTCAACTGCGGCCTTCGCACCTGTATTGCCTATAATAGCCCGTTGCATTCTCTCCGTTAGTAATTCTAGCCGGCTGATATCTTGGCCTACCAATAGAGGCGCAAGAACATGATCGATAACATGACGAATTCCACCGATCGAATCGCCCGTTATAACATGCGTCGGCACTGCTTCTCCCCAGCCGATTAAATCGTTATCAGTTGTTAGTTTGATAATAACCGATTGTACAGTACGAACAGTACGTAACGCGGTAATAAACGGTTTACGTAATGAGGATGACACGAGGAATGTTTCCACCGTGCGAATTTGCAATTACTCCACTCCCGGTAAGATAGTCAGCGTCTTACTATTTGCATCCAAACGTCCTTTCACACCAAATGGAATTGCAATATTTGGTTCGCAATGACCGATACAGAATCCTTTTACGACAGGCTGATGTAGTTTGCCAAAATACTGTTCAAACACTTCATCCATCGTGAGTGAAGCATATGGCTTCGTTGGCGCCGCTTTCGCGAAATCACCAATTACTATACCGGCTGCCTCTCGAAGCTTGCCTGCAAGACGTAATTGATTGAGTAGGCGATCTACTTTATAAGGCTCTTCACCGACGTCTTCAATTACAAGCAATCGATGATTCGTTTTAATCTCAAACTCACTGCCCAAACTGTTGACTAGTTGCGTCAAATTACCACCGACCACTTCGCCTTCTGCAACACCACCGACAAGTGTTTCAAGTGGCGAGATTGCTTCAGAATAGTGGACCTCCACAGGCGCAAATAATTGCCCGAACATTTTACCGGACATTTCATGAAACTCGTCTTGTGCGACACATGATGCAAGCATAGGTCCGTGGAATGTAACGAGTCCTGCTCCCTGACGAATCGCGGTATGTAGATACGTAATATCACTGAACCCCCAAAACACTTTCGGATGGTTGTGGATCAAATCGAGATCCAGTTGTTCCGCATAGCGTGCCGAGCCGTAACCGCCTCCCGCACAGAATATCCCTTTCACTTCAGGATCTTTAAACATCTCATGCAAGTCAGCCAATCGTTCCTCATCAGTCCCTGCTAAGTAACCATTTTTCTTGTAAACGGAGCGGCCTACTTTATAGCGCAGGCCCAATTGCTCCAAAAATTGAAATGAACGTTCCAATACTTCACGTTCCACAGGACTGGCAGGTGCCACGATCCCAATTACATCACCTTGTACTAAATGTGCTGGACGAATCATTCTACTCATCACCCTTTCTACGTCCTACTTTATCATATTCAAGAAACTCCATCGTCATTACGGGATTTATATGACATTTGAAATAGATTGTGGGTAATCTTTGAGTTATCCCCTTTATGAACAGCTAATCCCCAACTATTGTGAATACATCACATAAAATTACTTAAATAACAGAAAAAGTTATTCACAATTCCGTTATTGTGGATAGTTTTATTTGTATTAAAAAAACGGACAACTGAAATGTATCAGTTATCCGCAAAATGATTAGCTATTAGTTAGTTGATTTTTAGATGCGTGAATTAACGTCCGAACCTCTTCGTAATCTCCTTCATGAAGGGCTGTCACGATCGCACTTCCGACGATGACACCGTCAGCAAGCCCCCCCAGTGTGCGAACATGTTCCGGAGTAGAAATACCGAACCCTGCAAGAACTGGAACGGAACTTGCTGCTTTGAGGCGTTCCAAGTGACCTTCGAGCCCTTCTGTAAATGACGAACGAACACCCGTGATGCCGTTTACTGTCACTGCATAAATGAAACCTTCCGCTGCTTTCGCAATGGCTTCAATACGCTCAGCTGGACTCGTTAAAGAAACTAGTTGAATCAATGCTACATCGCTATTTTCTAACGCTTCTTTGAGTAATCCGCTTTCCTCGAGCGGAAGATCTGGAACGATTAGACCATAGACACCACTTGCTTCACAATCCGCTGCTAATGACTGTAAGCCATAGCTAAGCACAGGATTCAAATACGTCATGATCACTAGAGGAATCTTGACTTCTTCTTTAAATGAAGCAAGTTCCTTCATAATCTTTCGCAATGTCATGCCTTCAGCTAACGCCCGCTCACCGGCTTGCTGAATCACATCACCGTCCGCCACTGGGTCGGAAAATGGTATACCTACTTCAATAGCAGTTGCGCCCGCTTCTTGCAGGAATAATATCGTCTTCTTCAACGTTTGTAATCCGCCGTCACCCGCCATGATATAAGGTACAAATGCTTTGCTTCCCTGTTCATTACATTGCACAATTGCTTGTGTCACTAGTTTTTTTGTCATTTGGATTGACCTCCCAGCGCATCACGTACTGTTTGCATATCTTTATCGCCACGTCCCGATAAACAGATAACGAGGAGCTCATCTTCTTTCATTTCTTTCGCTAACTGCACTGCATAATAGACAGCGTGCGCACTTTCAAGAGCCGGAATAATTCCTTCTACACGCGAAAGAACTTGTACCGCTTCAAGTGCTTGCTGATCCGTGACGGAATCATACTGTACACGCTTGATGTCAGCCAAATGGCAATGTTCAGGCCCTACTGCGGGATAGTCGAGCCCCGCGGAGATGGAGTGCGCTTCTTGAATAAATCCATCTTCGTCTTGCAGTACATACATGTACGCACCGTGCAAAACGCCTTCTTGTTTACCCGCTATGGCTGCCGCATGTTTGCCTGTTGAAATACCGCTGCCGGCTGCTTCTACTCCGTACAACTTCACATCTTGATCATCGACGAATGGATGGAACATACCAATCGCATTACTGCCGCCACCAATGCAAGCTACAACTGCATCCGGTAGACGTCCTTCATGTTCCACGATTTGCTTACGTGTTTCATCACCGATCACTCGCTGAAAATCTCGGACGATTTGTGGGAATGGATGCGGACCTAAAGCCGAACCGAGAATATAATGTGTGTCCTCTACATTGGAAACCCAGTAGCGCAATGCTTCATTGACTGCATCCTTCAAAGTACCTGAACCTTTATCGACAGAAACTACTTTCGTACCGAGCAGTTCCATGCGGAAAACGTTTAGTTCCTGACGACGGATATCTTCTTTGCCCATGAATACAATGCATTCAAGACCGAGTAACGCACAAGCAGTAGCTGTTGCCACGCCGTGTTGACCCGCTCCCGTTTCTGCTACAATCTTCTTCTTGCCCATACGAATTGCAAGCAATGCCTGGCCAAGAGAATTATTAATCTTATGAGCACCTGTATGATTCAAATCTTCACGCTTCAAATAAATTTTCGCGCCACCTGCATGCTTCGTCAAACGCTCTGCAAAAAACAAAGGGGTTTCACGACCTACAAACTCTTTCAAATAATAATCCAGTTCCTTTGAAAACGCGGGATCATGCTGCGCTTCTTCGTAAGCAGTTTCTAACTCCTGCAATGCAGTCATCAATGTTTCCGGAACGAATTGACCTCCGAATTTCCCGTAGCGTCCTTTAGTTTCTGTTGTCATGACGATCTCTCCTACCCTTCGCTGTATGAATAAACGTTTGAATGCGTTCCGTGTCTTTTTGCTTCTCTATCTCTACTCCACTTGATACATCCACCATATATGGATTCACTTGCCTCAACGCTTCACACACATTTCCTTCATGAAGCCCGCCAGCTAAAATAATTTGTCCTTTTGAAACCCCTGCATGTTCAAGTAACGACCAGTCAAACGTCTTACCACTACCGCCTTTATATTCAACACCTGGTGTATCAAATAAATAATAATCCACGTCATATGTGGTAGCGAGTTTCACGTCGTCTTCATTTTCAATAGCAAGTGCTTTAATAGAAGGTAATCCTACTTGTTGAATGAAGGCAGGTGTCTCATCGCCATGGTATTGAATGTAATCCAGTGGTACTTCATTGAATATTTTCAGTAACTGCTCTTTCGTTTCATCCACAAAGACTCCAATTTTTAATACAGAAGGCGGAATGAGCTTCGCCAATTCATGTGCCTGCTCAATCGTCACTTCCCTACGACTTGGTGCAAACACAAAACCTATAGCATCAGCACCCGCATCCACAGCTGCTTGTACATGTTCTGGTTTCGTTAGTCCACAAATCTTTACTTTTGTCATGGACGATCCACGTGCTTTTCTACTTGCAATGCTTGCAAAGCTTCTTTTACTGAATCACTGCGCATCAAAGATTCTCCGACAAGTACTGCACTTGCTCCAGCTTTTGCCGCACGTTCTGCATCTTCAGGTCCCCAGATTCCGCTTTCACTGATGAACACACGCTCTTCATCAAACGGGAAGTGTGACGCAATCCGTTCTGTCTGTGCTAAATCTACTTCAAATGTATGCAGATCGCGGTTATTAACACCGATGATTCTCGCATCGATTGACAATGCGCGTTGCAACTCCTCGACGTTATGCACTTCAACTAGCACATCCAACCCTTCTTCGTTGGCATACGTATATAGACTGCCAAGTGTTTCATCATCAAGTGCTGCCACTATCAATAAAATGACGGATGCACCTGCGCTTTTGGCTTGGTCAATCTGAATCTTATGGATCATAAAGTCTTTACACAACAATGCGATAGGTACAGCATCCGCTACTGCAGATAAGTCTTCAAACGATCCCTTGAAAAATTCTTTATCCGTCAACACTGAAATGCAGGCAGCACCTGCTTCATAATAAGTAGTCGCTTGTTTAACCGGATTTGCACCTTCTGCAATCATTCCTTTAGAGGGGGATGCACGCTTCATTTCAGAGATGACTTGCAGTTGTTTTGCTTTCCTCAGTGTTTGATAAAGTGATGGACGTGTAATCTCCCGTTCAGGAAACGTCACGTTATTCGCTAATAATTGATCTACCTCTATCTTTTTCTGCGCAATAATTTTATCTAAAATCGTCATTGGATAACCGCCTTTTGCCGAATCTTTTCGCTAAATGCGACTACAGCATCTAGTTTTGCTAATGCCTTGCCTGACAAGATACTGTCAGTAGCTACTTTCACACCTTCTTGAATCGTAGAAACTTGCCCATTCGCAAATAAACCTATACCTGCATTCAACACGACTGTATCGAACTTTGGTCCACGTTCCCCACCTAAGATCGATCGAGTAGTCGCGGCATTCTCTATTGCGTCTCCACCTTTTATTGCTGACAATGGTGCATATTCAAGCCCTACATCATCGGCAGTCATTGAAAAGGGAATTAAATCGCCATGATCGAGTAATACAAATTCATTCTGGCCCGCTAGAGACGCTTCATCCATTCCACCTGCTCCGCTCACGACAATTGCTCTTTCCCGCCCAAGCATTCTGAGTACTGACGCATATTCCATAATGAAATCCGGACGGTTAATACCTGTAAACTGTGTTTCGAGTGATACAGGATTCGTCAACGGCCCAACTAAATTGAAGATCGTCGTCTTACCAATTTTGTTTCGTATAGCGCCGATCCGTTTCATTTTTGGATGAATAGACGGTGCAAATAAGAAAGCAATCCCTTGTTGTTCCAGTAAATTCTGCATATCAGATATCTGGAAGTTAGAATGAATGCCAAGTGCATCCAAAACATCCTGGCTACCTGATGCGCTGGAGATTTTACGATTACCATGTTTCGCAACCTGGACCCCAGCACCCGCTAACACGAATGCGGCCGTCGTACTAATATTGAATGTATTGACTCCATCCCCACCCGTTCCGCAGTTATCTAGATAACGTGCCTCTGTAGGCGTCAAGTCATTTGCATAGGACTTCATAACGGCTGCCAATGCTGCTACTTCATGTGATGTTTCACCTTTTTTCGATAACGCGGTCAAAAACTGTGTAATTTGATCTTCATCTGTCGCTTCATTGAACATTAGCTCAGCAGCTTCTCTCATTTCTTCGTACATAAGGTTCCGCTGCTTCTCTACTATGCTTAAAAATCTCTCCATCCTCATCTCTCCTCTTCTCTTCTTTTCAATGCATTTACGCAGTCTCTCAGCAAAGCTCAGGCTTTGGCAATTAGTTGGTCACTTCTGTTGCTTCTAGTAAAGAACGGGCTTTATTGGATGTTTCTTTAAATTCTAATGAAGGAACAGAAGCTCCTACTATCCCCGCACCTGCCTGCACATATGCTTTGCCTTCTTTTACAAGCATTGTACGGATTGTCAATGCGAAGTCGATATTGCCGTTAAGGCCAATATAGCCGATAGCGCCACCGTAAATCCCACGGTGCTGGTCTTCCAGTTCATCAATTATGTCCATAGCAATCGGTTTAGGGGAACCCGTAACAGTTCCTGCCGGCATTGTCGCCTTCAATGCATCCAGAGCATGTAAGCCTGGAGCAAGGTCACCTGTCACTTCGGAAACTAAGTGCATCACATGTTCATAGCGAACTGTTTCCAAATAGTTTGCGACTTCAATCGTTTCGGGACGACAGATTTGTTGCAGTTCTTTCTGGCTTACCTCCACTAGCATATCGTGTTCTGACAGTTCTTTTGGATCATTGCGTAATTCAATTTCCAGTGCTTCGTCTTCCGCTTGGTTTCGCCCTCTTCTGCGAGTACCCGCAATTGGATTGGTTAATACTTTATCTCCCGTGACGCGCACAAGACTTTCAGGCGATGTTCCGATGACTATATGATCTTCAAACTCCATGTAATACATATACGGAGATGGATTGCGACGACGCAGTTTACGATACAACGCAAACGGATCACCTGCAATATCTGCTTCAAAGCGACGTGACAGAACGACTTGTTCCGCCTGTCCGTCTTGAATCGCATCGATAATAATCTGGACACGACGCTCAAATTCTTCCTTGGAAATGGCACAACGATAATCGGAAAGAGATACACTGTCTTCTTTATCGACCGAACCATTCACAATCATATCCTCAATGGCATCTAAGTCAGGTGCTTCGTATACCGGATTGATCTCTGTATGCAGCAACGTCACTTCGTGCAAATGATGGTCATAGATCACGATGGTATCGTAGATATTGAAGTAGACGTCCGGTAGCTGGAGGTCGTCAGCTGCTCGCTGCTCACCATTTCGTGCTGCCCCGTATCCTACATAACCAACCGCACCGCCTGTGAACGGGAAGCCTGCATCTTCTGTAATACGCGGCATGAGACGCTTCAATAACGTATAGAGGTCTCCTTCATGCGTATAGGTTCTGTTCGTCGAGTAGACGATTTCTTCTACTACACCATCCCGACCTCGATAGGCTTTTTGAGGATTCAGTCCAATGAATGAATAACGACCTGACCCACCTGCTTGCGAAGAACTCTCTAACAGGAACTTCTGGTTCCCTTTCAATCTTCTAAATATCAATATGGGGGTTAAAGAATCTCCTTCAATTTTTCTCGTCGTTACCCGTAAGTTCTTCTGTTCTGTCATCATCATCATTCTCCTCTTCTCTATGGACTGCCGTATAATATGTGTAATTAAATAGAAAAAGCCCTCTGCAAACAGAGCCAGTTAGCCTGTTGCAGAGGACGATTATAGAACCGCGTTGCCACCTCAAATTGAAGCACCGAAGTACTCCCACTTTATGTGTTTTCACACTACCCTTAACGCGGGCAAACGTCTGTTTTTCATCAAAACAGCTGCCATAAGTCCATTCACGAACGCTGTGTATCAGTTTTCACCAGCCACTGACTCTCTAGAAAGCACATGTGCTCGCTACTCTTCTTATTCATATCTTTTCGCTATTCTCTTCTCTGCTAAATCTCATCTGCCGGGACGATTCCGCTATCGAAACCTTCTGTCCATCTAGTTATTACACTTATCTTAATATGCTGAATCTTTAATGTCAACAACTTCTTACAGGAAAAATGCTATAATTAGCTTATTGTAACAAGTGCGGGAGGAGAATCTTTATGCGGATTAATAAATTTTTAAGTAGTGCAGGTATTGTATCTAGGCGAGGTGCAGATCAGTGGGTTGCTGACGGCCGTGTGAAAATTAACGGCCAACTCGCGGAACTTGGCAGTAAAGTCGAATCAGGTGATCAAGTCGAAGTCGACGGCAAGTTAGTTGAACAAGAAGAAAAGTTAGTGTATATCGCGCTTAATAAACCAGTGGGAATCACTAGTACAACAGAACGCCATATAAAAGGTAACGTGGTGGACTTTGTTAATCATCCATTGCGAATCTTCCACATTGGACGTTTAGACAAAGATTCTGATGGCTTACTACTATTAACAAACGATGGAGACATCGTTAATGAAATCCTACGGGAAGAATACGGTCATGAAAAGGAATACATCGTGACAGTGGATAGCCCCTTAACCGCTTCGTTTATTTCGCAGATGGAAAATGGAGTGAAGATTCTAGATACTGTAACAAAACCTTGCACAGTGACAAAACTTGGCCCTAAAACTTTCTCTATTATATTGACACAAGGTTTAAATCGTCAAATCCGCAGAATGTGCGCAGCGCTCGGCTATCACATACGCCGCTTGCAACGTGTTCGGATACTCACTATTGAATTGGGTGATCTTCCGATTGGCGAATGGCGTGAGCTAACAGATGCAGAGCGTAATACGTTATTTAAAACACTTGATTACGAACCAAAAAGGTAAATAGATCATGAAGGCTTTACAAAGCTTTCGTGATCTTTTTTGTTATGTAACACACTCGTATGTCTAACACCCCTAATAACCTATATATTATTTCTTCAACATCTAGTTCAAAACTCTCTTATTCATGTTATAATCAGACAGATTACTATATTCTTCAATCCATTAGGTGTATTTATATACCTTCATAACTATGACATTTTAAAAGTAAGGACTATTCTACTTTCCCATAACAATTTCTAAAGAAAGGATGTGCCTTTATGCCGTTACAGGCTCCAAGTATTTCTTCACACTTATCTGCAATACTTGATGAAAAGTTTTGCATATCACTTATTGACTTAAGCGGCCATCTTACCTATGTAAACCAGAACTTTTGCGAGCTGACAGGTTATGTCGAAGATGAGTTGATAGGTGAAACATGGGGAAAGGTACATAGAGATTTCTCTATTGAAAAGACGCTTTATATACTTAAAAAGCATTTCATACATGATACTGTCTATCAAGAGTCTATTCAAATTCACTCTAAGTCTGGATCAGTACACTGGTTGGATATTACCATTGTTCCTATTTACGGTACTGCCGGAGACTTAACAGGTTATCTGTCACTCGACATTGATGTAACGGGATCAAAAATGGTCTCAAATGAGTATGCTAAAACACGTATCGACTTGCAAAACTTTAAATATGCACTGGATGAATCCGCAGTAGTTGTCATCACTAATCCACAAGGCGTCATTACGTATGTCAATAATCACTTCTGTACTCTTTCGGAATACTCGCGTCAGGAATTGATTGGCAGAACACATCGGTTAGTCAATTCAGGTACACATCCAAAAAGTTTTTTCGCAGATATGTGGAAAACGATACAGTCTGGTCAAGTATGGAGAGGCGTAATCCGTAATAAGGCGAAGTCCGGAAGTTTTTATTGGGTCCATACTACTATTGTTCCGTTTATCGGATCAGACGGTAAACCATTCCAATACATTTCCATACGGCAAGACGTGACATCTCAGATGGAGGCGGAAAAGTCATTAGAATTGGCATTAAAAAATGACTTTTCTACGACTGTAAAAAACCTCCAAAATGCTATTTTTAAATATTCTTTAGATGAAAACAATCAAATTCATATTACATTACTAGAAGGAAAAGTTGCTGAACAGCTGGGAGTCACTGTGGAAACACTAAATCAGCTCGCTTCGAATAAAAGCTTCACTTTGTCTACATATAAGCGTCAGCTTCTCGGAGCTTTACTTGGTCGTGTAGGGCAGTTCGAAATTGATTATCAATCAAGAACTTTTCTAGTTTACCTCTCTCCTATTTTTGAAGATGAGAATGTAGTCGAAGTTGTCGGCACCGCCAGTGAAATTACAGATCGTAAAAAAGCTGAACGTTTAATTGAATATATGGCATTTCACGATCATCTTACTGGATTGCCAAACAGAAGGTTACTGAAGCAGACAGTAGAAGACTTGATTGAGAGTCGTTTAAACAATCGGGAACCTTTCGCACTGCTTTACATGGATTTGGATCGTTTTAAAAACATCAATGATTCCATGGGTCACTATGTAGGGGATCAATTGCTTAAAGCAGTTGGTGCAAGATTACAGACACTCGTTAGACAAAATGATTTGGTCGGTCGACTTAGCGGTGACGAGTTTCTAATTCTATGTTCTTCTACAACGAAACAAGGCGCACAAATGGTCGCCAAACGAATTGTCGATGAAGTATCCAAATCATTCCTCATCGATAACTTGGAAATATTTATTGCGCCAAGCATCGGAATCAGCATGTTCCCAGACGATGGAGCACAGTATGATACACTCATTCGTAATGCGGATTCTGCTATGTATTTAGCAAAACAATCAGGTAAAAGCACATATCAATTTTTCACAGAAGAGCTTTATAAAGACTTGATGGAACGAACTTTAATTGAGATGGAATTACGTCAAGTACTTCAAAAAGAGGAATTATCATTGCATTACCAGCCACAATTTGAATTTAATACCGGAAATATAATCGGTGTAGAAGCATTGGTGCGTTGGCAACATCCTTCTCGAGGCATGATCCCACCTGGACAATTCATACCGATAGCAGAAGAAACTGGAATGATACTTGCAATTGGCTTGTGGGTGCTAGAGACTGCTTGCAGACAGGCGAAAGAGTGGCAAGACTTAGGTCACACTTCACTATTAATGAGCGTCAACGTTTCCTTGCGTCAGTTTAAAAGTATTAGGTTTGTGTCCGATGTCAAAGATACACTTCATAAAACCGGACTGCTTCCACACTATTTGAATATCGAAATTACAGAAAGTATGACCTCTGACGTAGACTATTGCCAACACATTTTACAAGAACTCCGTGAGATCGGCATTAAAATTAGTATTGATGATTTCGGAACAGGCTATTCCTCATTAAGTTATTTAACGAAGTTTCCTCTGACTCACCTTAAAATCGATCAATCTTTCATAAGAGAACTACAATCAAATTCCGTTATTGTAAAAGCTATTATTGATTTGGCTAAGAACTTGCACTTACGAGTGAT
Organism: Sporosarcina ureae; assembly: GCF_002082015.1. GTDB lineage: Bacteria > Bacillota > Bacilli > Bacillales_A > Planococcaceae > Sporosarcina > Sporosarcina ureae_A. Next base: position 1,766,976 of record NZ_CP015109.1, read on the forward strand.
TGCTGAAGGTGTTGAAACATACGAGCAAGCCGACTTTTTAAAGAAACTTGAATGTGATGAAGCACAAGGTTTCTTGTATTCCAGACCCGTGCCTCCCGATGAGCTTTTACAGTTACTTACTACTATAAAATCATAATAAGTAGCCAGCAGATCGATATCTGTTGGCTATTTCTATTATATAGGGTCGCAACTGAATCGCTTTCTCATGAAGATCATACTAGAAACATTATTCTTCCTATTAATTTTGTGCTATAGTTTTCTTTATATTTCAATTTTTTAGACATACATAGATAACTATTTTCAGGGAGAGATGTGAATGGGCACCACTCAAATGCGGTATTCAATTACTGCGTTAGCCGGATTTCAATGGCTATTCTTTATGTTCGCTAATACAGTTGTAATCCCCATTTCGGTCGGTACTGCTTTTGAACTTGAGCAAATTGAAATCGTTTCAGCCATACAACGCTCATTTATCTATACGGGAATCGCTTGTTTACTTCAAGGAGCGCTTGGGCATCGATTGGCATTGATGGAAGGTCAGTCAGGTTTATGGTGGGGCGTTGTACTTAGCTTGGCGGGAACTGCGAGCGCGATGGGCTTAAGTTTAGCTACAGTTGGAGGCAGTATTGCGGTAGGCGCCATGATTTCTGGTGTACTGGTTGCTACTCTCGGTATGCTTGGTATGGGTGAAATACTAAAGAAGTGGTTTACACCTACTGTCATGTTCGTGTTTCTACTATTGTTGGCTAATCAGTTGATTACTATCTTCTTGAAAGGAATGATTGGTCTTAATGACGGAGAATTCATCAGTCTATCGAAGACTGTATTTTCATTCGCTCTTGCGGGTCTTACGATTATGGTTCATGTGAAGGGAAAAGGAATCATTAGCAGCTTGAACTTACTCATCGGCATGACGGTCGGATGGATTAGTGCTGTGCTGATTTTCCCACAAGTAGCTTCAGAAACGATTAAAACCACACCATTTATCCAATGGTTTCCTTGGGGTGAACCATCACTTGAAATGGGTATCGTGTTTACAGTGGTCATTACAGGTTTATTGAATACGACGAACACAATTGCTACTCTAAAAGGTGCAGAAGATATATATGAAAAAGAAACGACTAAAAGCCAGTATAAAACGTCATTCTTTATAACAGGAGGATTGAATGTCGGTGCAGGTGCGCTAGGCCTCGTACCATATGCACCTTACGCCTCATCCATCGGTTTTCTGCAGTCTAGCGGGATAAAGGACAGAGCTCCTTTCTTTATCGGCTCCTTCTTGTTCATTATCCTTGGACTTGTGCCACCCTTAAGTGCGTTTTTCTCCACTATCCCTCAAAGCGTCGGAAATACGGTATTATTTGTAGCCTATTTGCAGTTATTCCGGTCTGTCTTGCGCAATGTGGAAGGATTAACTTTCGAACCTAAAACCATTTACCGAGTCGCATTACCTGCACTTCTTGGGTTATCGATTATGACATTACCAGCCACAGTGTTTTCTTCACTTCCCGAGCTAGTTCAACCTCTATTATCAAGCGGGTTGCTAGTAGGGATCTTAGCTGCGCTCTTGATGGAATTAATATTTTGGATAGGTCAGCGATTCGGTCATTCCATATGAATATAAATACAGCCCTGATCTATATGATTAGGGCTGTTTGTACTTGTAGACTAAAAAACGCTCTGCTTTGTCGTGGATTTGCAAATGTGTAATCGGTATCTCCGCTATTTTTTCGAACAATGGGTGATGATGCAAGAAATAGACATATTCATCAGTCGGATAATATAAAATGATTTCCAATGCTCGAGGGCTATTTTCTGCTGACTTTAGAATCCGCTGAACTACAGATCGAAAAATATCCAAGGAAAATGGATTAAAGAAATAGAACGTCACAGCATCCGCCGGAATGATATAACTCTCCGCTACACAGCATTCAAAAGAAATAGATCCAGGTCTCTTGGGAAAGGCTTGCCGATACTCCATTAAGTTGGTCATTGCATTTTGATGTAACACACTATTCATTTCAATACCGATCGTGTCTAGGCAAAAAAGATGGTTTACGTAAAAAGGTACTCTTCCTTTCCCGCATCCAAAGTCAACCAAGCTCCCCTCTTTTAGGAGATCATGTTCAGCAAATAAATAGTCCAGCATCTCGTAAGGTGTCGCTTCATACCGATTATAATGAGATGATTGATGGATCCACTCTCTAACGCCAAGTGTTTTGATATGTAGGCGTTTATCCATAGATTGCTCAGACATTTTTCCATCCCCCCTTTATGTTATTTTCTACTAGAGAAAACCCCGGCATATTACTCATGCCGAGGTTCATCAGAAACGACGATGGTCTTATTACGTCCTGTTCGTTTTGCTTCATATAGACTTTGATCGGCTAATTCAATAAGTCGTGCCGGGTGGTTTGCGTGAAGTGGATAAGCAGCAACCCCACATGAAATTGTGATAACTTCGCCGCAAGGACTGACTGTGTCTTCCATTTTTTCACGAAGACGTTCTGCGGTCAAATATGCAGTCACTTTGTCTGATTTTGGTAATAAGATGACGAATTCCTCTCCGCCATAGCGGCAACATATATCCTGTTTGCGAACAATTCGTTGCATCCAATCTGCTAAGTAGATCAACACTTCATCGCCGACTGCGTGACCGTAGCGATCATTGACACGTTTAAACTTGTCTATATCAAAAATAATTAGAGCGAATGGCGTTCCATCGTCCACCCATTGCTTCATGTAACGATCCATTATTCTGCGATTTGTTAACTTCGTCAACGGATCGGTCGTTGATTGGTGAATGAAGTAGTTCATCTCATTTTTAAAGTAGTCCAAGCTATGCAACATAGCTCCTTTTAATTGTTTTGCTTCATAGTACCAATCAGAGATGGCTTCCATTTTCTCTTTTTGATCAGACTCTACACTGCTCTCCGTATAGTATGCCAACTTTTGAAGTGGTAGAGCAATTTTTCTTGACAGATATCTAACCAAGAAGAACGAAAGAAGCAGTAACGGCAGAGACTTTACTGCCATCTCTAGTACCATTTCTTTTGCCGGAGCAACTGAAGTATCTAATCGTCTTTGTACTACAATTCCCCATTCAGCAATGGGTACATAAGCATATCCCGCTAACATAGGTATTCCCTTTGTGTTAATTAGCTGTTTATGGCCACTTTCCCCTCTCATTACTTTTTGAACCACCGGGTTACTCGTGACATCCTCTTTCAGACGTTCTTTTTCTTGATGGTAAATTAGTTTCCCTACATAGTCTACTACGTAAACATACGAACCATTTTCATAGAAGTGGTTCCCTAAGAGTTTCTCCAATATGTTAGGTTGATCGAGATAGATAGCTCCTCCTAAAAATCCTTTATACTCACCGTCTTCAATAAGCGGAACACTAATAAATATAATGGGTTCTCCTTCAATTCCAACGTAAGGGTGAGAAATTATCTCCCTCTTTTCATTAATAGCTTGCATTGCCCCAATCGATGTCAACTTTTCACCAAGCAACTCCAGGCTCGGAGAAGATGCGCCTAGTATGACACCTTCTTCAGAGGCCACTGCAACGGAATCAAATGTATTCGTTTCTGTTCTAATCCGCTCAGCTAATGCATTCATTTGCGTTTGTGAAGAAGGGTCATCAAGGATAGATAGGACTACTTTCGCATTAACTTCTAATGTGTTTAATATTTCCCGTAAATACGTATCTGTAGTGGACGTCAATTTTTGTACATATGCGTAGTTAGCTTCTAGAGTGGTATTTATTAACGTTTGTTTGTGCACTTGATATGCTACCGTAGTACTCGTTAGAAAGGTCAACAAAATTGCTAGTATCGCTACGACTTGAATTAATTTTCTCAAGGACCATCTCATTTGTTTCCCAATCTCCCTTTCCCTATGGTGCTATCCTCCTATTATACCATAGAGCAAAGAAATGTTATGAGATTTTTTCGACTTTTAATACAAAATATCCCAGCACTTTACTTATATCCTCATCTTTACTCACATTTTTTAATAGGAAATTCCCACTCTGTATCCCTTATGACCTTGTTTAGATAATTCATCATATGCAAACGCGGCAGTATCGCCGATAGAAATCTGAGCGCCATCAATCGGTAAGAAGTCTCTTTCCGTCCGATAATTGCCGACCGCTTCCCCGTCAGGTAAATAAGTTGGGCAGATGATTGTCCAATCTAGACCAGAATCTTGCAACATCGTAAATACTTTATGGTGCTCCTCTGCTGCAAATGTCAACTTACGATGAGATTCGTTTGATTGGTACCGTAATTTGGACGGTTCTGTTCTACTATTCAATATGCCTGCCGTTCCAATCGTGACAATTCTTTTGATTCCGTGTTCTTTCATTCCTTTAATAATTACCGGCATCGCTTCTGTTAATGTGGTTGTTTTGTCAGTGCCAAGCGCACTTACAACTGCATCCGCCCCTACCAATGCCTTCTTTACTGCATTCTGATTTCGAACATCACCAGCTATGATCGTCAGCTTTTCATGGGGCTTGCACTTCTCGGGTGATCGAACTAATGCCGTAACCTCATTACCGTCAGTTAATGCATGACGGACAATTTCACTACCTGTACGACCTGTTGCTCCAAATATTGCGATTTTCATCTACTACATCTCCTATATTCTATGGTAGAAACTCGTTATGTTTTATGTTCGTTCTATGTCACGCAGACAAGCAATGCACCGCAAACAATACGCGATAGCTTTGGGTTGTTAATATGTTGTTAGCTTTCCCCATCGTTGCAGAGCGTAGATCCCGCGTTGGAAGAATGTCAGGCTATTTTGATATTCTTCTACGTCTAAAGTATATAGCGCATCTTCATTATCCCATATCCGGTTGAAATACGCGTTGATTTCATCTGTCAGCTCGCTGTCCGTTGGTGCTATAATGCGCAGATTCGCTTCCAAGTTGTAATCACGTAACGTGCGCTCTGTTATATTGGAAGATCCATTTGTAATATACGTCTCTTCTTCAGTCTGTACGGTTACCAATTTGGTGTGATATTGACCGATTACGGTATTATACCAACGTACTTTAATTTTATCATCGGTATTCTCCCTGATCTCTTGGACAACGGGGCGATTAGGCAAACCGGACTTTTTACTGCCGAATGAGTTTTCGTTCGGGTCTAGAACAATTTCTACCCGCACACCCCGATTAGCCGCTTGTTCTAAGGGTCGGATGACTTCTTGCTCTGAAAGATAAAACATACCCATACGGATCACATCATCTTTTTTTGCTTTTTGAATATCGTTCACTAAGGCGTCCATGACCTTGCTTTCGGTCAAATACTGTACTTGATAGGGACCCTTTTGTTCTTCTACCTCGATACGCGGTAACTTTCCGCCTGACGAATACTGAAGCACAGCCTCTTCCGCTTCCAATATATCATTTTGGATTGGGCCTTTCACTTTGAATGCCGCATTGCCGTGTCGACCACTAGCAGCGTGAGGATTTGAGGACGTAACTAATGCCGCTTGTTCTGTCACGAGAGTTTTTCGATGATTCGCTTTAACATTCAACAACTTCAAGTAAGAAGAAAGTTTCACATCTGGCGCATCACTCGCCAAAAAGTTCGGGAAACGATTTTTTCCGTTAAAATCAAACCACTGTAGAAAGATGCGATACACCCCCGAGTATAAAGGCATCGAATCACGTAATGGCTCTAAGTCTGTGTACACTACTTGCACGCCTGCTTTTTCCAATGCTTTAAACCATTCCGATTCATAAGATTCGTAGCCGGTATTCACTGGATCCGTTATGTAGACAATCGGTATATCAGGAAACTCTTCTTTTTTCTTCACAAGTACATCTGTTAGTTGATCTGCAATTTGAGGAAAATCTTCTTTCTCATCGTAGTAATCATCCATTAAAAAAAAGTCGAGTACGACAAATTCTTGTGCATCTTCAATCATTTGAAACACTTCATTGAATATACGAAGTTCTGATTTGTAGTGATCTTTCGACTTCGTCTTGGAGTACGTTAAATCATATATGAATTCTACGTCTTCTACTTGATGAAGGTCTCCTTTATAGGAAATACCTGGCGGCAACGGCTTATACGTTTGCCAAAGCATGACACCCACATATAGCAATGCAACGAAAAGCAACACATAGGAAGCTATACGCTTTTTAGTCATTTCATGTTTTTCTTTCAACACAAATTCTCTCCTCCTTTCCCTCGTCTTATTTGCTATATGTGTTCCTGAACGCCACGTGTGGAAATATTATACTTTTTATAACGTTCCCTCTCGACCTTGCAATAAACTGTATAAATCTTCATTATTTCATCGAAAGGTATGGTCGTTCAGCATGCCATTCAATAGTCACAGGAATCTGATATGTTTCGGATAGCAGTTCATCCGTCAACACTTCTTTTTTAGGTCCACTGGCTACAATTCTTCCTTCCTTTAGTAATAGTACATGAGTGATTTCAGGAACCAGTTCCTCTATATGATGTGTAACGTAAACGAGGTGCACATTATTTTTGGTAGCTGTTTCAAGTGCTTCAAGAAATTGTTCTCTTGCCAAAATATCCAACCCCGAACAAGGCTCATCCAAAATCAATAACTCTGGATCCCCCATCAAAGCTCGTGCAATTAACACACGACGTTTTTCACCTTCAGAGAGTAGTCTGAATTTCTTCCCTTTGACGTGCTCCAACCGAAATTCTTTCACTAAATAATCAGCACGTAGCCAGTCTTCAGTTAGTAGTTTTTCGTAAATACCAAAGCTTGCAAACTTTCCACTGATGATGATCCGCTCAATCGATTCATTCCAGAAGTAGTCCGAGAATTTTTCTAAAGAACTACTGACAAAGCCAATTTTTTTACGTAATTCAGGTAAATAGGTACTTCCAAATCGTTTGCCAAGCACTTCCACTTCACCACTAGAAGGAATTTCATATGTAGAAATAATGGATAATAATGAAGTCTTACCCGAACCATTCAGTCCAAGCATACCCCACTGTTGCCCTTGCTCAATCTCCCAATCCACATCTTGTAAGATTAGATTGTCTCCTCTTTTAAACTCAACTTCTCGCACTTGTACAATTGCCACATACATTCTCCTCTTTGTAAGAAAAGACCGGTTCGCGCTAAAATGCTACGAACCGGCCCTATCTTTTATTCGTTCTTTTCTTTTTCCATTTCACGATACTTTTTCTTTTCGAGTTCCTGATATTTTCTGTCGTTTTTCTCTTTTATTTTTTCAGCCTTTTCTGCTTCTCTGCGCGCTCTCTTTTCCTTTTCACTTTCTTTCCGTTTACGTCTCTTCTTGACTTCACCTTCTACGTGTTCAAATTGACGAATATCTGTCGGTCTGACTGTAATCGGTTCCCTGGCTAGTAATTTAGCCAACGAGAAGATCAGTAATAGAAGAAGTAAGGTAAACGGTAGAGCTGATACAAGTGACGCCGATTGCAAAGCTTCTAATCCGCCTGCATATAATAATACAGCCGCTATTGCAGTCATCAAGAATCCCCAGACGAATTTCACAACTAATGGAGGAAACAAACTACCTCGCGTTGTCATACTCGCTAGAATATACGTTGCTGAGTCAGCTGACGTGATTAAGAAGGTAAAGATTAGCACAATAGCCAAGAACGATACGATCCCTGTCATCGGCAGATGTTGAAGTGTCGCAAAAATAGCAGACGTCACATCTTTGTCTACTTCTTGTGCAATTTGTGTGCCATTGCGCAAGTCACTGTATAGGGCGGTTCCGCCAAGCGTTGCAATCCACATACAAGAAAATGCAGGCGGTATCACCATGACCCCCATGATAAATTCACGGATTGTCCGTCCTTTCGATACACGTGCAACGAATGCACCAACGAAAGGAGACCATGCAATAGTCCAAGCCCAGTAGAAAATGGTCCAATCCTTCACCCAAGTACCACCTTGATATGGTTGAAGACGCAAGCTATACGTAATGAAGTTATTAATATAATCTCCAATGGCTAGTGTAAAGGTTTCCAATATAAATACTTTCGGTCCAACTACAAAGAAAAATAGCAATAACGCAATCGCCATACCCAAGTTAAAGTTACCTAGATAAGCGATACCTTTACTCAAACCTGTAGAAGCAGAAGTCATGTAGGCAACGAACACAACAGCAATGATTAGCAGTTGAATCGTAAACGTACTCTTAATATTAAAGACATACTCCATACCACCACTCATCTGCAAGACACCCATACCTAACGAAGTAGCAATACCCATGACAGTTGCTACTACCGCAAATGAATCGATACCTGTCTTCACGTGGCGATTACTTCCGATCAAAGGCTCAAGCGCCGTTGAAATCAAACCATCCTTCTTCTTTCGAAATTGAAGAAACCCAATAACTAGCCCTACTATGCCAAATATGGCCCATTGAGAAATACCCCAGTGGAAGAATGAATAGCCCATCGCCACACGTGCCGCCTCTTCTGTCTGCGCTTCGGCACCTGCAATGGGTGACTTAAAGTAGTGACTCATCGGCTCCGCCACACCCCAGAACACCAACCCTACACCGAAACCGGCAGAAAAGAGCATACCAATCCAAGTAAAAAACGGATATTCCGGACGTTCTGTATCTCCACCTAAACGAATGGCTCCAAATTTACTAATTGCCAATCCTACTAAAAATATAATGACAATAAATACGGCAAGTAAATAAAACCATCCAAAATTATCTGTCGTAAAATGATAAAGCTTTTCAGAAACCACACCAAACGGGACAGGTATGGACGCTCCTAGTACGACGAGCACAAAAATAAATACGGCAGAAATAGAGAACACGGGATTTTTCCAGAACTTTTTATCCAAACCTATCGACTCCTAGTGTTCATTTGGTAACTCTCTTACTACACTCTTTACCCCAATCACAGGAAATATAACGTACTTCTGCCCATATAAATTACAGAATAAGAAGTTACCAAATAGATTATAACTGTTAATATTACACATCAAAAAAGACATCTTCAAGTGAAAATGTCTTTTCCAGTATATATTCAGTTCATTTCATCCTCTATTCCCTGTGACCAGCGTAAGGCTTGTAGAAAAATATTACTTAACTCTTTTTGAGGGATTGCTAGTTCACGTGAAAGTCGCTCTACTGCTTCCCATTCAAAACGTTCTATCGATTTTACCAGCTCCATGTATGGGCTCATTTCCGTTTGCTTCCCCTTTAACGTATCCATAATCACATCGGACAAAGAAAGTAATGGCAGAATATCTTCCCATTTCCGTCGCATCACTGCATCGATCAAAGAAAACATACCTGCTAGAAAGTACTCGTCCTTATTGGGCTTTCTTTTATACTTCGCCAATAGCTCACATGCTCGTGCACGACGAAGCGATAATTCAATAAGTGCTTTCACACGACCGTCGCGCAGGTCTTGACCTAAATCATGTAACATCAGAACTTGTAACCACTTCTTCGTTTCATTTAACCCAATCATCATGATTGCCTGCTTAATAGAGCTGATCTGACGCGGTATGTCAAAGGCTAGTGAGTTGATAAAACGTAATAATTTAAAGGATATCGATACATCTTGCATAATTAAATTGGAGAGTTGATTGATAGATAGGGAATCTTGTTGGAAATAGTCAATAATTTTCAAATGAATTAAGGTATTGGATGGAATCTCGGTACTTTGAATAATATCAGGCTTTGCGAAAAAGTAGCCTTGAAACAAATCATAACCACTCTTTAATGCTAGCTGGTAATCTGACTCTGTCTCCACCTTTTCCGCCAATAATATAATCGATGGATATTGTTTCAAAAAAGTGTTGATTTGATGCTTCTCCATTATACTTGTTTGGATGAAATCCACTTTTATAATATCCACGAGTTCAAATAACTGAGAATGTATCCTATATTGATCTTGTAAAATAAAGTCATCCAATGCTAGCGTGAATCCCGCTTCCTTAAACATCCGCAACCGATGCAACAGAGCAGGTGTTATTTCCACGTCTTCTAAAATCTCAATTACTACTTGGTCGGGATTCAGATTCATAAATACATCTTGTGCTAGCAGTTCACCTGAGAAATTTATAAATGAACGCACACCACTTGTTACCTGATCTATTCCAACAGTGAGAAAAGTATTGATCAATAGACCGATTGTAGCCTGTTCAGGATTTATATCAGGAAAGAAGTTTTCTTCGCTATTTCGATATAGTAGTTCGTATGCATAAATCGCACCTGATCGGTTTAGGATCGGTTGTCTTCCGATAAATATGGAGTAATCATCCATTTATGCCATCTCCACGTTTCATTTGAACGTCCCCTTCATTGTATGTATACCTCTTAGAAAACTACTGAAGCCATGTACTTCTCCAATTTAGTCAATTAGATACCGCTTTACCCCTCCCATTGTACTAGATTATACGTTATTAATAAATATATTAATTAGATATAACTATTCCGTTCCGATATTCCACTCATTTAGAAATGCGGGTGATCATGATGACAATTTAATAAAAGACTCTAACCGCGGTCATGCATTGATGTATGAACATGCAGATAAAGAGAGGATTTATACGAATATGAAGAAGAAGCGCATACTACGTGTCTATGGATCATCAACATGTAAGACGACGCATAGACTAATGACTCTCCTATAATCCTAGGAGAAAAGAAGAACGAATATCTTTTAGTGTTTAATTACAAGGAATCAATGGTATCTTGTGTAGAAAGGATCGATACGGAGGTGTTCTTATTGTTAAAACGAAGAATGAAAAATGCGCAACGTTCACAAGAAATTATAAATGTTTTTTTGAGAAATGGATTCAGTCATATTTTATTTCGTCTTGGGTTGACAGACAGAAAATTTTCTTCTGCGGATGAACAAGTTGATCTAAACTTATATCATGTTGGCAAAAGATTACGAATTGCATTGGAACAACTCGGCCCCACTTTCATTAAGCTTGGGCAAATCGCCAGCGGCCGACGCGATTTAGTCCCAGAGGAAATTGCTTCAGAGCTTGAAAAACTACAAGATCACGTGGAGTCTTTCCCATTCGAAGTAGTAAGGGAAATAATCGAGCAGCAATTAGGTGGAACGATTGAAGAACTTTTCTTGGAATTCAATGAGGAGCCACTCGCTTCAGCTTCTATAGGCCAAGTGCATACGGCTCGGTTGCCTAACGGTGAACATGTAGCTGTGAAAATCCAGCGCCCTAATATCCAACAACAAGTGAATACCGACCTCGCTATTTTACACGATTTGGCAGGGTTTCTTGAAAAGAACATGGACTGGGCGAAAGCGTATCATATAAAAGATTTAATCTATGAGTTTTCTCATTCTCTACGGGAAGAATTGGACTATTATCTAGAAGGTCGTAACGCTGAACGAATCTCGAGACAATTTGCAAAAAATCCTACGATCCAAGTTCCGCTTATTTACGATGAATACACTACGCGTGTCGTGCTTACGGCAGGGCTAGTCACCGGTATTAAAGTGAGCAATATCGAACAACTAGACCGCGAAGGGTATAATCGCAAGGTGATTGCAGAAAGAATTGCAGACTCCATGCTGTCTCAAGTAATGGAAAATGGTTTTTTTCACGGTGATCCTCATCCTGGTAACATCTTCATCACACCTGGAAACACTATCCACTATTTGGATTTCGGTATGGTCGGTCAACTAAGCAAGGAAATGACTTATCATTTTGTTTCATTGCTCGTCGCCTTGCAAAAAGGAAATATTACTCGATTAATCGATGTATTCGAAGCTATGAATATTTTACATGAACAGACTAAAACAGATGCTTTATATCGTGATTTACAGATTATTCAACGGAAATATTATGAGACACCCCTTACAGATTTAAGGCTAGGCGATGTTTTTATGGAAATTTTCTCAATCGCTTATCGGCACCGCATACGTTTACCAAATGAAATTGCGATTCTTGTAAAAGTGATTCTGACACTTGAAGGTGTACTCGGAAAGTTGGATCCTACATTCAGTATTATGAAAGCCATCGAACCGTATGGCAAAAAGATGGTACTTAAACAATTTGATCCACGCTACTTACTGGAAAATGGCTGGCATACTTTTGTGAAGAATGCTGAAATTCTATCAGAATTACCTAACGACATGAAAAAAGCCATCAAAACTATACAAAAAGGGAAAGTGGAATTAGATGTCGGCTTGAAACAAACAAATATTATTTTCCGCCGGCTTGATAAAATTGCTAATCGTCTTTCGTTAAGTATCGTGTTGTTGGCATTCAGTATTCTGATGGTCGGCCTCATTATCGGCTCTGCCATTGCTGGGCAAACGGCACTCTTCTTTAAGTTGCCGCTCATTGAAGTCGGTGCTGTCATCGCGACCTTAATGTTTACTTACTTGCTATTTTCCATTGTACGTTCCGGACGAATATAGCGTTCTGTTTAGCCCATACCAATTGGGGAATAAAAAAAGCAGACTACTATTTTCAATAGGAGGATTTTATAGGGAGAAAGATCATCAAGTAAACGAAGAGAGTAAAAATAAACAATTAGAGACATTCCGCGCACATGACTATAAACATTTCATGACAACAAATCAAGGATTGAAAGTTTCAGAAGATGAACATTCACTAAAAGCGGGAACACGCGGCCCAACGCTGATGGAAGACTTCCACTTTCGAGAGAAAATGACGCACTTTGACCACGAACGGATTCCAGAGCGGGTAGTTCACGCACGGGGCTTTGCAGCTCATGGTGAATTCGAAGTGTATGAGTCCGTGAAGAAATATACAAAAGCTGGGTTTTTACAGGAGCCGGGCATCAAAACTCCTGTATTTACCAGATTCTCTAGTGTAGCAGGGAGTAAAGGTTCTCCCGAAACCGTACGTGACGCAAGAAGGGAACTATGATTTAGTCGGAAATAATATACCGGTATTCTTTATTCAAGATGCTATTAAATTTCCTGACCTAATACATGCTGTGAAGCCTGAACCACACAACGAAATGCCACAGGCTGCTTCTGCACATGATACATTTTGGGATTTTGTTGCTAACAATCGAGAATCTGCTCATATGGTCATGTGGCAAATGTCCGACCGCGCTATTCCACGCAGTTTCCGCATGATGGAAGGCTTCGGCGTACACACGTATCGCTTTGTAAACGATCAGGGTGAAGCGCACTTTGTGAAATTTCATTGGAAACCAAAGCTCGGTGCCCACTCCCTAGTGTGGGATGAAGCGCAGAAGATTAACGGTAAAGATCCTGACTTCCATCGTCGTGATTTATGGGAATCAATTGGAAATGGAAACTTCGTGGAATTTGAACTTGGCGTACAATTACTAGAGGAAAAAGATGAATTTACATTTGATTTTGACATTCTAGACCCTACTAAGCTATGGCCTGAAGAAGATATTCCGGTGAAGATCATTGGGAAAATAACTTTAAATCGCAACGTAGACAATGTATTTGCAGAAATGGAGCAAGTTGCATTCCACCCGGGCAGCGTCGTACCAGGAATTGATTTCTCGAATGATCCATTGCTACAAGGAAGATTATTCTCTTATACAGATACACAGTTATTTCGTTTAGGCAGACCATTAACGTTGGACAGACTCATTATCATAGCAATAAACCCGACACGACTTCAGAGGAGAATGGCGGTTACGTACATAACCAAGAGAAGGTAGAGGGACGCAAAATACAAGCCCGCAGTGGTTCGTTTACAGATCACTTCTCACAGGCGCGTCTATTCTGGAACAGTATGTCTGACGCAGAGAAAGAGCATATTATTGCAGTGTTTAGCTTGGAAATTGGTAAAGTGAAGGATATGAACGTGAGAAAACAAGCAGTCGATATGTTTGCGAATGTCGATATGAATATGGCAACTCAAGTTGCAGACGCGGTCGGTGTTGAAGCCCCAACAGACGTTACGCAGTCCACTGAATCTAAGTCTTCCCCTGCTCTTAGTCAGGAAAATACGGCAAAAGTGCCCGATATGCGTACAGTAGCCGTGTTGATCGCAGACCAGTTTGACGACGATGCACTTGAGCCATTCTTGAAGGCTTCATTGGATGCAGGTATGACGGTTAATATTGTGAGCGAGAAGTTCGGCAAGCTAACGGGTAAGAATGGGGCTACAATTGATGCAGACGAAACATTGTTGACAGTTCACTCCGTCTTATACGATGCGCTGTATGTTGTAGGCGGACAAGCAAAGCAACAACAGAAGTTCGATGCAGATGTCGCTGATTTCGTCAATGAAGCGTATATGCATTTAAAACCAATTGGCTCTGCTCCAGCCGCTAAAGGGTTGATGGAGAAAACTAAAGTAAAACCAGGACCTGGCATTTTGACGGACTTGACGGTTTCAGGCGAAGGCACGCAGTGGGTAGAGGCTGTTGCACACCACCGCTTCTGGGATCGTACGATTTATGCATGATCAAACCAAGGCTGTTGCAAGAAGAGTTACTTCTTGCAACAGCCTTTTTATTGGATTTCATTGTGTTAATGATTACTAAACATGTGTACATGGATAGTGAATTGGTGAATACAAAGGATTGGAGTTCACTTAATTTCAAGTGTACATCTATATAAAGTTGTATAGTACTCTAATTTTACTGTGCGACACTACGGATACTTTTATTAATATAAGCATAGTTTTGTAATGGGAATCTCCATCCCAACATCGCTGCCAGCTGATCTAATTCTTCTCCAATATCCCGATAAACTTCGAGGCCGCTGGTGATAGTGATACACCTTTTAAATAGCACACGCCGATGCTGCGCTTAGGTATGGGTTTCAAAAACTCTACTTCCCGTAGCATGCCACGTTCCAAGTACTCTTCTGAAAACTCCTTGACCACACACGCAATGCCCAAATTGATTTGGGCAAATTCCAGTAACAACTCATGAGAACCCAATTCAAATTCAGGGTAAATTTTTACGCCTTCCTTCAATAGAAAGTCTTCCACATACTGACGGGAATTGGATTTCGACTCCAATAAAATTAGTGGTAACCTTGCAAGCTCTTGCAGAGGCACAGGTTTCAAGAAAAGCTTTCGGAACCGTTCACCGTATACGAAAGTGTCTTGTACGTGAAAACACGCACGCTTCTCCAACGAATCATCCTCAATGGGAAAGTTACAAATAGCAATATCCACTTCGCCTGATTTCAGCGCAGCGATTAGCTCTAAAGTTGTGCCATTTGTAATTTTGAATCGGATGCCCGGAAAACTTGTATGGAAAGCTTCCAGGTAAGGTAGCAGATAATAACGGGAAATCGTATCCCCTACCCCTATTTTCAATTCACCTGATGATAGATTCTTCAACTCCTGTAACTTTTCATTGCCTGCCTCGATTAAATTCAGTGCCGAATTGGCATACTCGTATAGCAAGGAGCCTTCATCGGTCAATGTCACCCCTTTGGATGTACGATTAAACAGACGTGTGTCCAAAGCTCCTTCCAACTGCGATATTATTTGACTAACGGCAGGCTGTGTCATAAATAAACTTCGAGCGGCTTTTGAGAAACTTTCATTATGAACAACTGTTTGGAAGACTTTATACCACTCTAAGTTGATTGACATATAACCCCTCCTTATATCCCCTATTAAGTATATTAATTTTACTTATACCATAAATGAACGTTATAATACAAAGAAGAGTGATCAAATTGAGTTTCACTAAGGAGCGATTGTTTTGGGAAGAGTTGTAGGAACGGTTGTTAGAGGATTACGTTGCCCGATTATAAATGAAGGTGACAATATTGATCAAATCGTAGTAGATAGTGTATTAGAAGCTTCAGAAAAAGAGAATATTACATTTCAAGATAAAGATATCGTATCCATCACGGAATCCATTGTAGCGCGTGCACAGGGAAATTATGCAACAATTGATGATATCGCAAAAGATATCGAAGCGAAATTCGGTGATGATACAATCGGTGTCATTTTCCCTATTCTTAGTCGTAACCGTTTTGGAAACTGCTTACGCGGTGTCGCAAAAGGCGCGAAGAAAATCGTTTTAATGCTTAGCTATCCTTCCGATGAGGTCGGTAACCACTTAGTTGAACTGGATCGTCTAGATGAAAAGGGAGTGAACCCTTGGACGGATGTATTGACGGAAGATGAGTTCCGCGAACACTTCGGCGAGAACAAACATCCATTTACAGGCGTTGACTATATCGAATATTATAAATCGTTAATGGATGAGTTCGGTGTAGAACATGAGGTCATTTTCTCCAATAATGCGAGAACGATTTTAGATTATACAAAGACTGTATTAACTTGTGATATCCATACACGTTTTAGAACAAAACGTATTTTGAAAGCTAACGGTGCCGAAAAAGTTTATGGCTTGGATGATATCTTGGCTACTTCTATCGATGGCAGTGGCTATAACGAACAGTTCGGCTTACTTGGCGCAAACAAAGCACAAGAAGACAGCATCAAACTGTTTCCTCATAGCTGTCAGCCTATAGTAGATAACATTCAAGACATGTTAAAAAAAGAAACAGGCAAACATATCGAAGTAATGATTTACGGAGATGGCGCGTTCAAAGATCCTGTAGGTAAGATTTGGGAACTGGCTGACCCAGTCGTGTCCCCCGCTTATACAGATGGACTTGACGGCATTCCAAATGAGGTAAAACTAAAATACTTAGCTGATAATGATTTCTCTGAATTACGCGGAGAGGAATTAAAGAAAGCTGTGTCCGATTTTATTGAGAATAAAGATACTAATTTAATGGGATCCATGGCTTCACAAGGAACAACTCCTCGTAAACTAACGGATTTAATCGGTTCATTATCCGATCTGACTTCAGGTAGTGGTGACAAAGGTACACCTATTGTCTTTATCCAAGGATACTTCGATAACTTCACAAACTAAGAACAAACACCTGTGAGAATACTCACAGGTGTTTCTATTTATCGTTTACGTAATATAAAAACCTTCTTTCTATAGTGTATCTGATGAGGCTAACCACCTAAAGAACTGTGAAGAAGTAAAAGAAAGCCGCAACTATATAGCAAAATCGGAATGGAATAGCATCGGGATCTCCGTCAGTATGGAAATTACGAGTTTCCACAGAGCCAACCAATCGAGCCAGATTTACGACAGAGTCGACCAGACCTCCTATACTTCCAAACGTAACGGTCGAAATTGTTTAACACACATATGAAAAGACACTACAGACGGAATAGTAGTGTCTTTTTGCATAGTTTATCAATCTTGTTCTACGATAGGACGTTGGCGCGTCCGACTGAATAACATGAAAAGGCCGAGCGCGATTAGCACTATAACCATGAGAACCAAATACAGTTGCTGATAGCCGATGATCGGTACCAGTAAACCAAGTACATACGGACCAAACCCAAAACCAAAGTCTAAGAAAATAAAGAACGTTGACGTAGCAACACCTAAGCGCTCGGGCTTCACGCCTTGCAACGCAATTGCTTGGGCGCATGATTGGAAGTTACCAAACCCAAGTCCAAGAACACCACCCGCAAGAAGTAACATCCACCCTGCATTTGCTCCACTTAATAGTAATAATCCACCTGCAAATAATATTAATGAAGGATAAACGACAAATTTATTACCCTTTACATCCAATAATTTTCCGGTATACGGTCTCGAAATCAGTACTGCAATAGCGTATACTAAAAAGAAAAAGCTGGCTGCACTAACTAAGTTGATTTCCTCAGCATAAAACGAAATAAATGAGAGCACGCCAGAATACGCAATAGCTGCTAACAATGTCACAAACGCAATCGGTAACGCCTGTACTTCCAATAAACCGTGAAGCTCGAATTTCTTTGTTGCCGTCTGTACATTTTTTTTAGGCATGGCCGTGGGCGCTTTCTCAACAAAAAAGAACATGGCCGCACAACTAATACTAAGTACTAGACAAAACATAAAGAGTATATTGAAATGATAGTGCTGGCTTAAGAAAATACCGAAAAACGGTCCAACCGCTGTAGCGAGAACTGTACTCAAACTAAAATATCCAATGCCTTCACCTCTACGTGAAGGTGGAAGCATTTGAGCTACCATTGTTCCTGTCGCGGTAGAAGAAATGCCAAGTCCAACACCATGGAAGAACCGGTTCGCCATTAATAACGGCAAATTTACTGCAGCAAAATAGAAGACGGATGCCAATACAGTAACCAACAATCCAATTAATAGAATATTCCGGCTACCGGCCTTTTCTATTAACCCACCTACAGCAAGGCGTGCAATTAATGTCCCAATGATGAAAATCCCGGACACAAGACCTGCAACACTTGTTGATACGTTATACTCCTTCACTGCATAAGGCGCAATCGTCACTATAAGTAAATACATAACTAACATCAAAAAGAAGTTGATGACTGAAGTAACGATAAAATCCTTTGTCCAAATCTTTTTATTATCCATTTAACCACTCTCTCATATATGAAGATTTTTACTTGCTAGTTTTAACACACGAATACCTGCTTCTAAATCTTCTTTTGTAGCACCTTCAAGTAAGTTTTCATAAAACACTTCCAAGTCAGCCATTACTTTCACTACTGTCGCTTGTCCCTGCTCGGTCAAGCCTATCCATTTCTCCCTGCGATCTACCCCTGGCCGAATGCTGACTAAATTCATTTCCAACAAGCGTTGCACAATTTTGGTGACGCTCGGCTTTTCCACTTGCTTACGCATAGCAATCTCTGC
Source organism: Sporosarcina ureae (assembly GCF_002082015.1). Classification (GTDB taxonomy): domain Bacteria; phylum Bacillota; class Bacilli; order Bacillales_A; family Planococcaceae; genus Sporosarcina; species Sporosarcina ureae_A. The sequence goes on from NZ_CP015109.1 coordinate 1,785,646, forward strand.
CGATGTCATTTCACCATCTATCCATAACAGCTTCAGTATTCCCCATTGTGAGTGGAATAATCGATACGGTGCTAGCAAATTATTTAATTGATTTAACAATGGACGATAGAGTTGAACATATTCCGGAAAAAATTGTTGTTTTTGTTCCATAAATTTACACCCCTAATTCATTTGGTTAGTCTGGCTAACTATTTATTTTATTTTAAACCTTTTTTTGTGGAAAGTAAAGCAATAGCAAGGTACTTATCGCAACCTATTTACACGGATGTGATATGATAATTTATATTCTCTCACCGTAGTTCGATAGATGTGGGAATGAGTAACGAACAGGAGAGTGATCCTCATTTGGAATAAGTATAAGAACACACCTTTTGTCGCTAAAATTACGATTGGATTCATTGCGGGCACCTTACTTGGAATCTTTTTTAACGAATACACTACTTTTTTGAAACCATTCGGAACATTGTTATTGAACTTACTCAGTTTGATTGCCATTCCTGTCATCTTCCTGACAGTTGTATTAGCTGTTAATCAAATGAACTTAGCCCAACTCGGTAAAATGGGCGGTAAGCTAATTCTCTATTATACGGCAACCACAGCCGCCGCTGTATTAATTGGGCTCTCGTTGGCTATATGGCTCAAACCCGGTAGACATTTGACTTTACCTACTGACGCAGTGGTAGAACCTCCCCATGCACCTGGATTCTCAGAAATCTTACTGCAAATTGTACCAAAGAATATCTTCGAAGCTTTTACGTCTGGAGATTTGATGGCTATTTTATTCGTTGCAATCATCATCGGCATGGCCATGTCTTCCATGAAGTTTTCTTCTGATACGAAACTCGTTGAGATGGGTAATTTTCTTGATCGTTTCTTTAACGCTTTGAATACGATGTTTTATAAAATTCTTGAAGGTGTTTTGTTATATGCACCTATAGGTGTTTTTGCGATCAGTGCCACCGCTTTTGGTGAGCAAGGATGGGAAACATTACTTGGATTGTTATCATTCGTCGGTGTTTTCTATCTTGGTGTTTTAATTCTCTGGTTATTTGTCTACAGTGGGTTCTTGAAATTCTTTGGAAATCCAGTATTACCTTTTTATCGAAATACGAAAGATGCCTATACAACCGCATTTTTCACTTCTAGTAGTATCGCTACGTTACCTATTGCAATTGAATCTGCAAAAAAGGCGGGCGTCTCCGAGAATACAGCGAACTTTGCTTTACCACTCGGCGCAGTTTTCAATTCTGATGGCGGTGCATTGCGTATGGGCATTTCGCTAGTCTTCGCAGCGAATATCACGAACTTGAACTTATCCGCCGTAGACTTTATCGTTATCATCGCAATTGGAACTTTGCTTTCCATTGGAACGGCGGGTGTTCCCGCTGCCGGATTAGTTACGTTATCTGCAGTACTTACTATGTTCGGATTACCTTTGGAGATTGTCGCTCTGATTGCCGGAGTAGATGCATTAATTGGCATGGCGGGTACTGCTTCCAATGTCATGGGGGATATTGTGGGTGCCGCTGTGGTGGATAAGAAAGCGCCACGTAAGAAGTTTGCGTAAACTACATCATTGAACGACGTTTGACTAGAATCTAATCCTGAAACTGAACAAAATCAAATAGGCTGAGACAAAACTCAATAAAATGAAAAAACCGCGTAAATCCAAGTTAAAAGAATCTTGGTTTACGCGGTTTTAATTTTGCCTTTTTTGTTAATTGCACTAGATTTTCTACTTATGCCCCAGTTTTTTCATTATTCACCTTATTATTGTGCAATAGCCTCCATAGAATAAACAATCATCTTTGCGGCATGCGCTCGCGTTGTGGAATCGTTCGGCATGAATTTGCCATTGTCCCCTGTTGCTATATCCATTTGGTAAAGACCTGCTATTGCCCACTGCGTGTCTTTTGAGAACTTCTTAATATCGGTAAACGGTGCTGCTACCGTTGGCGTAAATGGCTTTCCTGTTACTACTTCATACGTTCGACTCAGCACTAATGCTAACTGCGCACGAGTGATCGGCTTGTTTGGCATGAAGTGACCGTTCACTCCACTCACTAAACCATGGTCATAAGCGGCTTGTATATCCATCTTAGTGCTGTCTGCGTAGTATGCTAAATCAGTAAATGCCCATTTTGTGCTTGTAGGCTTTAAATCCAATGCGCGAACGATGATTGACATAGCTTGTGCACGTGTCAGTGATGTGTCGGGTCGGAAAGTCTGATCTGCATAGCCACTAACAATACCTTTCATTGCCGCCACTTCAATTACATCTTTAGCCCAGTGATTTGCAATATCTGTAAACACCACGGTTGGTTCAACTGGTTGTTTATCTATTGTGTATTTAGTATTCAAGTGCTGTATGCTCTTTTGGCCATTCTGATTAACGGCTTGAACAGAGAAATGATACTCTTTATTCGGCTCAAGATCTGTAATTTCATATGATAAGACGGGCGACATCACTTCGCCTACTATTTTATCGCCAATAAAGACTTGATACGTTGAGATCATTCCCGTATCAATGACTGGTTTCCAGTTGAGTTCCACTGTTGTCGCATCTTTGGCTGTAACGGTAAGCGCATCTTTAGCAAACCATGTATAGTTCTCCATCAATGATTTGTGGAAAGCCTCCATGATTACTTTGTAGCCTGCTTGACTTAAATGGATATTTTCAGGATTAGGTAAGTACGTATATGGATCTTCAGCAATTTTCTTTGATGTGTCCACAAACTGCGCTGTAGTGCCTGTCACGCCACTTTTAATACCATCATTTAACATTACGACAAGCTGATTTACCAATGGTTGATTCTGTGGGCTCAAGTAAGGAAATGGGTTGTAATAGCCCATCACATATACTTGCGCATTCGGATTTAGTTGATAAATTTTAGCTAAGATTTTTTGCGTATTGATTCCGACTTTCATGATCGCCGCCTGTATTTCTTCCGAGTTGAACTGCGGTACACCTTTGTCATCAAACGTAATTTTCGGCAATACATCATTTGCACCGATCGTTAACGTAATGAGCTGTGCTTCTTTTACAGATTGATGGAGAGTCGCTGTTTTGTCGGAATGTCCGATCCCTACGACCGGCTTCGTGACGTCCATCTCCAAATCTCTCAAAACATCCTCTGTTTTATAGCCGGGGTACGAAAATCCTTTATTGCTCGCTTGCAATACTTCACTGTTAGCCAGTTCCTCTGCTAAAAGGTCTGTATAGCCTTTACCTAACTCATTATTCGGTGTGACACCGGCCGCTAATGAATCCCCTAGCGCTAAATAATTAAGAGGAGAGATCCACGTAGGCGCTTTTTCAGGCTCCGCAGCAAATGCTTGTAATGGCATGACAGCAATTTGCAATACTAAGGCAAATGCCATTACAACATAGCTAATCGACTTTTTGGTCATTATACATACCACCTTCCATTTTCGAACTATTGTAAATTTAATAATAATTGCTAGCTTACCAGTTTGTCAAATTTTAGTTCGGACATCCCAGAGTTCTGGAAAGAAGCGATGATCTAGTACAGACTTTAGATAGTGAACACCCGAAGAGCCGCCTGTGCCTTGCTTAAAACCGATAATTCGCTCCACTGTTTTCATGTGCCTAAAGCGCCATTGCTGATGGCTGTCTTCGATATCAACTAGCTTTTCCGCTAGTTGATATAAGTCCCAGTAACGATCAACATCGCGATAGACTTCAAGCCATGCAGCCGCTACACTCGGATCTCCTTTATACGTAACTGAAAAATCACGAGTTAGTAAGTCTGCATGGATGTCAAAGCCTGCACGTGCTAAAGCTTGAATAGCTACATCGTAAATTCCCGGTGCTTCATACGCTTTCGCCAATCTCTCTGATAGCTCGGTGTCCTTTTCATAGATTTTTATAATTTGTGGTTGCTTATAACCTAAAGCAAACTCGATCAATCGATTTTGATAGGATTGGAATCCCGAGGCCTTTCCTAAACTGTCTCGAAACTCCATGTACTCAGCAGGCGTCAACGTAGCCAAAACATCCCACGCCTGAATGATTTGAGTTTGAATCTTTGAGACGCGAGCTAGCATTTTGAACGCTTCGGGTAATTCATCTTGCTGAATCAATTCAATCGCTGTCTCTAACTCATGTAAAATTAGTTTCATCCATAATTCATTTACCTGATGAATGATGATGAAAAGCATTTCGTCATGATGTCCTGATAGACGCTTTTGACTCGATAGCACCTGATCTAAATGCAGGTATTCACCATACGTCATTGAAGCCCGGAAATCGGTATGAATTCCCTTTTCGTTCATGACGGTAGCCTCCTAACGACCGCACGCACAGGACTTCCATCCGCATCTTCCAATGCTAAAGGCAATGCAATCAACTCATAACTTCCCTCTTCTAATGAATGCAATACTAAATTCTCGATGATGATCACATCATTGCGATATAGCGAATGGTGGCCAAGTAGATCTTTGCTAGTCTCCGAGTCAACAGATGGTGTATCTACGCCGATTAGACGTACCCCCCGCTCTTTCAATAGCGGCCCGACATCTTCACCGATGACAGTGAAGTTCTCAGGAAACTTCGTCGGTGTTGGATGACTTCCCGTTTTCAGTAAAAGTCGTTCTGCACCGTCAAAATCAAATGGCTCCAAATCTGCCCTTGTCACACAACTAATTCCTGTCACGTCTATCAAACGAGCCTTGCCAATATATAAATCCACTGGCAACTCCAAAATTTTCAATCCATCATTATCATAATGGAAAGGCGCGTCCGTATGCGTACCAATATGCGTACTCATTGTTAATTTGCCGATATTGACGGAACCGGACTGCTCTTTTGATACGGCTACTTCATAGGTAAACGGTGTATCTCCAGGCCACTCTGCAATACGCTGATTTAATGGCTGTGTAATATCAATCCATTGACTCGTCATGCTACCACCCCGCGTTCATTCGGATAGTGTTTATAGACATCTTCTTGCATAATCTTTTTGAGGATTTGCACCGTTTGCCAGACATCTTCAAATGAATTATACAATGCAACAGGCGCTAACCGAATTCCATCAGGTGCACGGAAGTCTGGAATAACACCTTGCGCTTTCAATGCTTGACATATTCTAGCGGCTTCGTTGTGCTGCAGTAATACGTGTCCTCCACGCGAATCGTCTAGTGGATTCCCAATACCGAACGAATACTCGCCTAGTTCAGCCTCTATACAACTCAACATAAAGCTCGTCAGATTCAATGACTTCTCACGGATTCCCTCCATTCCAAGCTCCTCGAACATTTCGAGTGAACCGAGTAGCGGAGCCAGGCTCAATATATGCGGCGTGCCGATTTGGTATGCACCCGCATCGGTTGCAGGTGTCATCGTATGATTCATATCAAATTGCTTGGACTTATCGGAGCCGAACCATCCTGCAAGACCTGCTTCTTTACTGAAATGTCGTTCATTGACGAATAAACCACCAACCGATCCAGGTCCGCCATTCAAGTGTTTATATGTACACCAAAAAGCAAAATCTACATCCCATTCATGAAGGGCATGTGTCACGGATCCAACCGAATGCGATAAATCGAAGCCAATTATAATATCTCTTTCCCTCGCCGCTTGCGTAATCGTTTTCATTTCTAGCACCTGACCACTACGGTATAAAACGGACGGCAATACAATCAACGCCACTTCATCCGTCATTGCCTCTATGATTCGATTTTCATCCAGCGTAAGTCCATCGTCACTTTTCACACGAATCAGATGCTCTTCAGGATCAAGTCCTCGGACACGAATTTGACTTTGCAATGCATAAATATCCGATGGGAAATTCAATTCATCCGCTAGTATTTTCGTTCGTTTCCCCGAGGGTCGATAAAATGTGGAGATCATTTGATGCAGATTCGTCGTAGTAGAACCTGTCGCGATCACTTCAGACTTCTTACCGCCAACTAGTGGTGCCATTCTTCCCCCTATTTGTTCTGCCATGTAATACCATGGATGCATACCTTCCGTCCAACCATCAATTGCAAGAGTTTTCCATGTGTCTAGCAGTTCAAACAACTTCTTTTCTGCACGCTTTGATAATAGTCCAAGTGAATTCCCATCCATATAGATTTTCTCCTGCGGTAAATAAAATTCCTCCCTGTAAGGCGCAAGTGCGTCTTGCTGATCTAGTACTTTTGCATACTCAAGTGTATTGGAGCTCATATACATTCTCCTTTCTATCTATACATAAATAATACCATATTGGCATTCAATGTCTTCTAAACGACGGTATGCTCCTTCTGAACTTCTATGCTAGACTTTATAAAAAAGGAGGTTTAGCCTATGGAAAAGTTTACAGAACAAGCTGTCGCAATCATTCAAGCAATTCCGCCAGGTCGTGTGATGACCTATGGGCAAGTAGCCGCAGAAGCAGGTAACCCTCGCGGTGCCAGACAAATTTCACGCATTTTACATTCGATGAGCGCTAAATATGAGTTACCTTGGCATCGCATCATTAATGCACAAGGTGGAATCTCCACTCCCGAAAACGCAGAAGGCAAAGGCGAGACACAACGCGAGCGATTGCTTGCAGAAGGTGTCCAATTCAATGCAAACGGTCGCGTCTCACTCGATACGTATCGCTGGCATCCAGACTAAATGGAAGGATGTCGGAGGGGTATGGAGATTGAGCGGTTAAGATGTTGGTATGAGCTGATTGAATGAGTTGATTGAGCGCTCGCGGGGAGGGATAGAGCGATTGCTGGGTCGCATTGAGCGGTTAGGGCGTCGCTATGAGCGCTTGAACAAGCCGATTGAGCGCTCGCGAGGAGGGATAGAGCGATAGCTGGGTCGCATTGAGCGGTTAGGGCGTCGCTATGAGCGCTTGAACAAGCCGATTGAGCGCTCGCGGGGAGGGATAGAGCGATTGCTGGGATGCATTGAGCGGTTAGGGCGTCACATTGAGCGCTCGAACAAGCCGATTGAGCGCTCGCGAGGAGGGATAGAGCGATTGTTGGGATGCATTGAGCGGTTAGGACCTCGCTATGAGCGCTCGAACTAGCCAATAGAGCGCTCACGGGGAGGGATAGAGCGATTGCTGGGATGCATTGAGCGGTTAGGGCGTCACATTGAGCGCTCGAACTAGCCAATAGAGCGCTCGCGAGGAGAAATAGAGCGATTGATCGACCGCATTGAGCGGTTAGGAATGAACTATGATCACTTACACAAATTAATGAGCGCTTACGCTAACTAATTTCCACTTATATCAACATAGAAAAACGCTTGGCATCTGATATGCCAAGCGTTTTCGCTATCTATACTTGTAATAAACTCAAAAACTTCTTCGTCCGCTCATGCTTTGGATGGTTGAAGATCTCAGCCGGTGCACCACGTTCTACAATGACACCGTCATCGATAAAGATTACTTCATCGGCGACTTCCTTAGCAAACCTCATTTCATGCGTTACGACAGCCATCGTCATCCCTTCATGTGCTAGATCCTTCATAACACGAAGTACTTCACCGACAAGCTCAGGGTCAAGAGCGGATGTCGGCTCATCGAACAACATGACTTTCGGGTCCATCGCAAGTGCTCGCGCAATCGCGACACGTTGTTGCTGACCACCTGAAAGTTGGAAGGGGTGCTTGTCCTTATGATCAGCCAGTCCTACTTTATCTAGTAGCAGTTCTGCCTTTTTCACTGCTTCCTTATGTGACAGTCCTTTGACCGTAGTGAGTCCTTCTGTCACATTGTCTGTCGTTGTCAGGTGCGGGAACAAGTTATAGCTCTGAAATACCATTCCTGTCAATCGACGAAATGCACTGATAGCTTTTTTCGAGACCGATGTATTAAAGTCTAGCGTCTGCTCATCTATAGACAGCACACCGCCATTCGGTGTTTCGAGTACATTTAGGCAACGTAGCAGCGTAGATTTACCAGAACCTGATGGACCGATGATCACGACCACTTTTCCCTGCTCGATTTCTAAGTCTACATTTTTTATCACTTCTTGCGATCCAAAAGACTTTTTCAGTCCTTGTATAGAAATCATGATAACCCTCCTGACTTACCGACTACGCGATCCAGGCGTTTTTCAATTCTACCTTGGAAGATCGATAAGATGAAACAAATCACCCAATACACTAGAGCGGCCATTATATAGACGAATAAAAACTCATAGTTCATAGAGGCAATTTCTTGCGCTCGCCTAAATGTCTCTGCTACCAAAATTGTCGCAGCAAGGGACGTATCTTTCACTAGTCCAATAAAGGAATTCGAGAGCGGCGGTACGGAAACCCTAGCAGCTTGCGGCAGAACAATCTTCCGCAATGCCTGCGAGTAATTCATGCCAATAGAATATGCCGCTTCCCACTGTCCTTTAGGAATGGAGAGAATAGCTGCACGAATAATTTCCGAAGCATACGCACCGACATTCAAGGAAAATCCTATGATGGCTGACGGGAACGGATCAATCGTGACACCAATGGTCGGCAACCCATAGAATATAATAAATAATTGTACAAGCAAAGGCGTTCCACGAATGATCGATACATACACCCGTGCAATTGCTCGCAAGATTTTACTAGATGAAATTCTCGCTAATGCAGTAAAGATTGCAATGATCAATCCAATACTAAATGCAATGATTGCTAAGGGGATCGTATACTTGATAGCCCCTTCAATCAATGGCCCGATGGATGTTGATGCGATTTCTTGGAATCTTTGTATCCGTTCGGGACTTAATGCGACCATATTAAGATACATCTTCGCCGAACCATTTTTCGGAGATCTTCTTCAATGTACCATCTTCACGCATCGCATCTAACGCTTTGTTTACTTCTTCTATTAAGTCTTCATTGCCTTGTCTGAATAAAAAGGCACTCTCCGATTGATTGTCTTCAGAGATTTCTTCTTCTTCAACTACTTTAATAGGTGCATCAGGTTTTTGCTTCAAGTAATCAAGTGCGGAAAGTTTATCATTATACGTACCATCTACTCGTTTTGAAATGACTAAATCGACGCCTTGGTTAAATCCGTCGATTTTTATAATTTCTGCACCATTCGCCTTCGCTAGTTCCCCATAGTTACTTGTCAAAGTCTGCGCAGCTTTCTTTCCTTCCATTTCATCAAATGCAATATCCGCATCTTCACGAACAACCAAGACAGAGTTCGAATGCGTATACGCCTGAGAGAACTCATACTTTGCTTTACGTTCTTCGTTAATACCGACCTGATTGGCAATCATGTCAAATCGTTTCGCATCTAACCCTGCGAAAACAGCATCCCACTGTGTTTCAAAAAACTTTGCTTCCACACCCAAACGTTTGGCAACTTCCTGAGTAACTTCCACATCATAGCCTGTCAGCTTCCCCGATTCATCATGAAATGAAAATGGTGCGTATGTTCCTTCTGTTCCTACATTGAGCACACCATTTGCGAGTACTTCTTCTAGCAGACTGTCTTGCTCTGCTGGTTTTTCAGCGGAGTCGTTGGGCTTACTTTCTTCTTTACCACCACAGGCAGCTAAAACAACGGCCAATAATACGATCATAAATGGTGTAAGTACTTTCTTCATCTATAAAACCCCACTATTCTTATAAGTATTTGTTGTTAAGAATCATAAAAGATTGAGTAGACTCTGTCAACATGTAAAGCTTGCATTATGCGTTATTACACTATACAGAATTCCTTGATGAAACTAAATATTTCTGACTTGAAATAGTAAAATAATAATATGACGCTTAACACGTTTTGATTCCCTAAAGAAAGGGCATACATTCGCTATACTATAAATTTAGGGGTTGGATCGTATGGATCAAGGATCTGAGAATGCACGAAGGAAATTAAATAAAACATTAAAGCCATCATGGGTATTTGCAATCGCACTCGGCTCATCTGTTGGTTGGGGAGCGTTCATCTTACCGGGTGATTGGATTCAATCTTCTGGACCACTAGGCGCAATCATTGGATTAGGAATTGGTGCACTCGTGATGATGATCATCGCCTCCAGTTATGGTGTAATGATTAAGAAGTTTCCGGTTTCCGGGGGCGGATTTACATATGCTTTTGTAGCAGCGGGAAAGATATGGGCATTCATTTGCGGTTGGTTTTTGTCACTTGGGTACATATCGATCGTCGCATTAAATGCTTCTGCACTCACTTTATTACTGAAATTTTTAGCACCAGGATTCATGAAGCAAGGGTTTCTCTATAGCGTCGCAGGGTGGGACGTATACATACCTGAGATCATCGTGGCCAGTTTGCTGATTTTAGCATTCGCATTTATTAATACGACAGGAACAAGTATTTCAGGTCAAATTCAATTTTATTTCAGCGTCTTGCTTGTTGCCGGCGTCATAGTACTCGGTATCTTCACATTCACCGGGGCAGAACAACCACTTGCGAATTTGCAACCATTGTTTAAAGGGAATCAGTCAATTATTACTTCTATACTTGTAGTATTGGCAATTGCACCATGGGCATACGTCGGATTCGATAATGTGCCACAAGCTGCGGAAGAATTCAATTTTTCTCCTCGTAAAGCCACTATGCTAATTGTAGCTTCTCTCTTTACATCTTTCATAATCTATGCAATCATGATTGGCTTAACTAGTTGGTCATACCCAGCATCTGCTAACATCGGAAGTGGCGATTTATGGGTAACAGGTGATGTGGTTCGATCCGCATTAGGAATTGGTGGATTAGGCGTTATGGCAGTGGCGATTGTCATGGGAATCTTCACCGGGTTGAATGGATTTTTCATGTCCTCGAGTCGTTTATTATTCTCTATGGCGCGCGCACGTGCATTACCCAATTTCTTCCGCGAGATGACAACAAACCAAACACCGAAATGGGGAATCTGGTTTGTAGCGCTAATTACATTACCTACGCCATGGTTCGGCCGCCAAGCATTGACTTGGATTGTTGATATGTCTTCAACAGGTGTCTCTGTAGCCTACTTCTTCACTTGTCTGGCTGCGTTTAAAGTATTGGCTTGGGGCAAAGAGGAAATCGGACGTGAAATTGCACCATTGAAAAAGCTTTTAGCATTATTGGGTATGATTGCAAGTGGCTCATTCTTGGCATTACTACTTGTGCCAAATTCTCCAGCGGCACTTACAACACCTTCTTACTTATTACTACTCGCTTGGACGGTCGTTGGTGTAATCTTCTACGCGGTGATCCGCAAGCGTTACAATAGCCTAACACAAGAAGAAACCGAGTATTATGTGTTAGGCAAGTCCATCGAATCAGAAGTAACGGATACAGAAACTGATATAGATCTACCTATTCCAGAGGCTACTCGTTCGTAGGTATACTAATTGAAAAGGACCACCACAAGTCTACACTTCTTGTGGCGGTCCTTTCTTAATACTTAGTAAATGATTACAAATCGTTAACTTCGACTTAACAAACGAGTCGATTGCAAGCGAATGTAGCCACTCAGGGAAATGATCATGGGCATACCTGAACATGCATCTATCGCCAACTTTTCCTTACTTACACCTTCCCATCTACATGCAAAAGCAGAGACCATAACGGCCTCTGCTTTTATTACGTCTAGTCTTATAAAAGACCAATCCACTGCCAGTAAGTTGCACTAAATAATAAGATTAACAAGTAACCAAGAATCGTGAGTGGGACACCTGTCTTCAAGAAGTCTTTCACTGAAAACGCACCGGTTCCATATGCTAGCATGTTCTGCGGAGCACTGACTGGCAGTAAGAAACCGAAACTGATGACGAACTGCTGAATCAAGACGAATCCGACTTCATTGACATCAAGTGAAATCGTCGTTGCTAACGCAATAAAAATCGGAATCAGTGCAGATGACAAACTCGTTGCACTTGCAAATCCAAGGTGAATTAAAATATTAAACAGTGACAGTAAGGCAATAGTTGCTAGCAACGGCATAGTATCCAAGCCCATTGCACCGAACACTTTATCAGACAGCCATTGTGCACCTGTTGTATCTAGTAGTAGTGTACCCATTGAGATACCTACCGCGAAGACGACGATCGTACCCCATGGAATCATTTGCTGAACGGTTTTCCAATCGAACACACCAATTTTCGGCGTTAGTAAAATCGCAATAGCGACAATGGTGACAGTTGTTGTATCAAATGGGTGTAGTTTTTCTTCTGTTGCCCATAAGAAAAGTAAAGCAACTGCAACGACAATCAAACGAAGTTCGGAAGCTTTGATTTTACCGAGTTCCTTTAATTGCCCTTGAATCAATTCTTTACCGCCTTCAACTACTTGTGTTTCAGGCTTGATAACCAATTTCATGATGAAAAATAAAGCGATCGACATGAGAATGGACCATGGAGCTGCGTACAAGAACCAAGAACTCCACGCGACAGATACACCAAATTCCTTCTCAATAAAGCCAAGTGCTACCATATTCTGTGCAGCACCTGTTTTAATACCAACATTCCAAATCGAGACGGATTGAACAGCTGTAATGACGAGCAAAGCCCCTAGTCGACTGTTTGTCGGCAATCCGAACGCGGCGACCATACCAAGCAAGATCGGTACGACCGCTCCGGCACGTGCTGTTGCACTCGGTACGAAGAATGCCAAGACGATGGACACGATGATGGACCCAAAAATAATAGCACCGGTTTTGACGCCTACTTTCGACAGGATATAAAGCGCCAATCGTTTATGAAGGTTGGTCGTCTGCATGGCGGTTGCGAGGAACAATGCCGCTGCTACTAGTGCTACTGCAGGACTTGAGAATCCAACCAATGCCATTCTTAAGGCGTTTTTCGTTCCTAGCAGTTCTCCAGTATTTTCCATGTTTGGTGCAAGGCCGAGGAGTACTGCAGCTAAACCAAGAATCATCGCTGCGCTGACAGGATACGGTACGGCTTCAGTCACCCATAAGATTACCGCGAATGCTAAGATGGCCAGTGCTCTTTGGCCGACTACAGGTAGATCTGCAGGGTTGGGTAATAAAACGATAGTTATGAGTACAGCAAATGCCAAGAGTATCCATAACCCCTTCAGATTACGCGTCTGCTTATCAGGCTGAGGAGCAACTTCTTGTGTTGTGGTCACCAGTATTCATTCCTTTCTATAATAGTCCCCTAAATAATTTACAATTAAATGTGTTCATGACGTGTGTTAAAATGTGATTTCAGAAACATATTCGGGCGTCGTTGCAACGCATTTTAATAGGGGGTGTTCAATATGACCCTCAGTGAGCCAATGAGTCCTTTCGGGCAAACGTATTCTTCTGATGCATCCAGAGAGCTTTATATATAAGATGTTCTTGGAAGAAGTAGATCACTTCTTAGAAAGCCAAATGCTTGTCAGTCTTTTCGTTTCACATTCTTTAAAATGATTTTACTTTTTGGGATGCTTGGGATGTTGACAAGGCTGTAGCTCAAGTCTTGTTTAGGCACATCGAATGTCATACGATTCGCAAAGTAATCCAAACTCACTTTCATCACTTCGATTGTCAACCACTCTCCAGCACAGCGGTGGTTAAGTATGAACTCTCCACCACCTTGTGGTATGAGATTGTATGGTGTAATCGGTTCATCCTCGAATCGCGTCGGATCAAATACTTCAGGATTATTCCATAGGGATGGATCATGATTCGTCCCATAAAAATCGAGCATTGTCAGCGTCCCTTTTTTAAACGCATAGCCTTCCCATTTAAAGTCTTCCTTCACGCGTGCAGCGTTAAACGGGAAGAAAGGATAGAGTCTGCGTACTTCTTGAACGAAATCTTGCAAATCTTTTTCATCTCCTGAAGCCAATCTCTTTTGATGTTGCGGATGTTGAATGATCGCGTGTACTTCAAATGCAATATAAATAGAGATCGCCACAATTGGGCGAATGACGTTCAATACTTCTACAGCCGCTATTTTTTCATCCAGTAACTTGTCCTGTTCGTCTCGATGGAAGGCAAAGACTTTCATAGCGGTGCCTTCAAAAGGAATCAAGTCACCTTTTCGAACCGACTTAATAAGACCACCAATCCATGTCTCCAATTCCTGTCGTGCATTCTTCGCCTTCCACTGCTTATATCCAAGCGTCACTGGTGATTCAAAGAGCTGAACGATCGCTTCCTTTTTCTCTTGCACTTCTTGTTCTTTTAATGGGACGCCTGCCCACTGACAGGCTAAGCGAAGAAGTAATTCCTGTGATTCGCTATAAACATTCACTTCTTTTTGTTTTTCAAAGTCATTAAGCTTCCGCTCCCATCGATTTTTCAACATTTCTTTCAACTGATCGATCTTGTCTGCAGACATAAGCGACATGAAAGCTTCTTTACGATGGCGATGCGCTACCCCATCGAGTGATTGCACGCCACCTTCACCCGTTAACGTTTCTTGAAAGCGCTTCGGCATAGCTCCTTTTCGAATAAATTTCTCCGTATCATAAAAGAGCGTTGCAGCTTGTTCTCCAGATAGGCAAATGACTTTTTCTCCAAGTATGTGCGCTTCAAATATATTGGATTGTAACCCTCTTCTGCGATTATCCAAAAACTGATAACCTTCACGAATCATACTAGCCGTCTGATTTTTCCTTTCTAATTTTGGTATTGGTCTACTTTCCTGCATGAGTCATCACTTCCTTTTTGAATACTTTCTATTGCTTTACCCCGTTCAGCGTGCAAGTAATCGGTCCATTCCTCTATTGACATATCTTTCTGAAGTGATAAAATTCAAAACGATAACTTTCTATACATGTAAAGAGCGATCTATTATATAATGAATCTATGTCTTCTATACTTCTATTCGCAACTACAGGGGAGACTGATCAGATACTCCTTCGTCCTTAAAGGGGATGACAGGAGTTTTTCTATATTTACAGGAGGTAATAAGTATGTTCCCAATTAAGGCGATTCATACGCCAACATTTAAAGCGTCAGTCATATTGACAATGCTGATTGTAGCGATGATCAGTGCCAGCATCATAGTATTTGAATCTGTACCACATGTACCCATTTTATTTGCTATCCTTTTATTATTTGGCTATGGATTATGGAAGAAAATTTCATACAAGGAGTTGGAACGAGGGTTAGTTGAAGGTGCAAGTTCTGGAATGAGCGCGGTGTTTTTGTTCTTCTTCATCGGAGTTCTCGTGAGTAGCTGGATGATGGGCGGAACGATTCCTACCTTGATCTATGCTGGACTCCAAATCATTACGCCAACATTTTTTTACGCCATCGTCTTCATCGTCACAGCTATTATCGGCTTATCGGTCGGTAGTTCATTGACAACTGTTGCCACGATTGGTGTAGCGTTCATCAGTATGGCGCATATTCTGGAGCTTTCTTTGCCAATTGCGGCGGGTGCAATTGTTTCGGGTGCATTTTTTGGGGATAAGATGTCACCGTTGTCTGATACAACCAACTTAGCCTCTTCGATTGTGGGTGTAGACTTATTTGAACATATACGCAACATGGGATGGACAACATTTCCCGCGTTTTTCATCTCACTTATCTTATTTGGTGTGTTATCACCCAATGTGACGTCTAGCGATTTTTCGACAATCGAAAAATATAGTGACGCACTAATCGGCACAAATTTGATACATTGGTATACCTTGATTCCTGTAGTCGTGCTGATCATTTTGACATTCGTCAAAGTACCAGCCATTCTGACGTTGGCTGTCAGTGCACTGTCTGCCATTATCGTTGGATATATCCATACATTCTATGGTTTTACTGAAGTATTGAATATTTTATTTAGTGGCTATGAAGGATCCACAGGTGTCGCAGTTGTGGATGAATTATTGTCTCGCAGTGATGGCATGGAAGGCATGATGTTCACGATTTCGCTTGTGTTGCTTGCTCTTAGTATGGGTGGCATGCTATTTACATTAGGTATTGTGCAATGCTTACTTGCGAAAATTGAAAGTGCACTACGTAAAGTGTCATCAGTAATTTTAACGTCTGCGCTTACTGCAATCGGCATCAACGTTTTAATCGGTGAGCAGTATTTATCTATCTTGTTGACGGGCCAAGCTTTCCAATCCAGCTACGAAAAGGTTGGACTTGCAAATAAAAACTTGAGCCGTGTTATGGAAGACGCCGGGACCGTCATTAATCCTCTTGTTCCATGGAGTGTAGCGGGGATTTTCATCACGACTGTGCTTGATGTATCAACGATTGCTTATTTACCATTTGCGTTTTTCTGTTTATTAAGCCCAATTTTGACTGTACTGTTTGGCTATTTAGGAAAGACACTAACCCGCATTTAATTTACATTACGACAGGATCATATCATCTTGCTGCTGATCAAGCCGCCGGATTTCTTCATCTAAGGCTGCACGTTTTCTTGCAAGTCGGTCCTGTATGCGACGGACGTCTTGCATGATTGCGTGTAGCTTCTTTTTGCCATCGGTAATTCGCGTATGGATCATCCAGTCAGAGAATATATTATCGAAAAACACATCCGTGAATGTAAAAACATCATTTTTATTTACTTGGAAAGAATCTGTCGCAGCGTCTTGCACATCCATCAATTCCGTCTCATAATGACGTAGTGCTCGTTGTGCTTCATGGATATGATCATCCGAGCTATTGATTTCGGAATACTTTAATGCGGAAACAAAAATGCCTCCCCCTAAAAATGTATCCCACACCGAAATTCCTTCGGCTGAATCCAACTTCTTCATTGCCCTCACCAAAGCTCGTTCCGCCTTTTCCCCTGCTTCAAACGCTTCACCAATTTCACGCAACATAGAATAGACACGCACACGATCGTCGGAAATTTTTTGGAGAGTTTGATTGGCAACGGAATCATTCAAACGAATCCATGATTCTTTTTCTTTCAAGAAGTCTTCCCAATCGTCAGCAATATGCACGAAGTCTGGTTTCTCTAGTTCCATACGCAAATCTTCTACCTCTGCAGTCAGATCAAGTACATGTTTTTCTGTTTCATTATATTTTAATTCCGCCTCTGCCGCTTCTTCAATTTCTTTTTTCATCTTCTCGTCCCATCTACCTGTCCATTCACTGATCTTGTTTGCAAATGAAAACTTGCCAAGCTTCACAACATCCTGCTGCTCTTTCGTTAACTGTCGGTGAAGTTGATCACGCTTTTGTTTCATAGTGAGTAGCTTTTCGCTCGTCTGCTCTAAGCGTTTTTTCAAGCGCCGTTGATTTACTCGTTTTTCCTGTAGACGATT
Source organism: Sporosarcina ureae (assembly GCF_002082015.1). Taxonomy (GTDB): domain Bacteria; phylum Bacillota; class Bacilli; order Bacillales_A; family Planococcaceae; genus Sporosarcina; species Sporosarcina ureae_A. Next base: position 1,802,769 of record NZ_CP015109.1, read on the forward strand.
TTGCCGTTCTTGAATATCTTGCCGCATGTTGATCACTCCTTTCTTCTTATACGCAGTTGTATCAAATAAGGATTCATCATTTTTATGCATATTATTTTAAGGTCTTCTCATACTAAAGATCAATGCATGAAAAGTGGTATTCATTATTATGACAGGCAATATCCTTTTACATATTTCTAGTCGCAAAACTATTTCACAAATAATCATTAGCCAAACCGTATAGATAATAAGGAATGATCAACTATTGACATAAACCGAACACCCTACTGTCATTCCTAAAACGCTTGAATAAAAGTTTAATGAACAAGGGAAAAGGGGAAGTTATTTATAACAACTTCAAATTAGAAAGGAAGAAGCATATATGATAAGAGTTATAAAAAAATTAGTAAAATGGGGAATGGTGTTATATCCTGTCGTCAAAACCGTGATGAATGAAAAGAAGAAAAAAGGAGCTTAAACAACAACGAAACGCCGTAGCTAAAGCACTTATAAAACCAATGCCACAGAGTTACCAGGCATTGGTTTTGTTTTATTATAATAAAAAAGTAAAATTTATTTTGTTAAAAAGGTTTCTTTTTTACTGAAAAAGAGTATACTAAATATGAGGATTTTTTTCTGACCTCTTTTTTCCTCACATTGTTTGATCCCCAAACAAAAAGCTCCAGGTACATTCATTACCTATGGAGGAGAATTTAACACATGCATTGGTACAACAAATTGAAAGAGTATTTTCCAATCGAAGAGATGAAGTCACAGGAACATATGGAGACATTACTGAATGACAAAGGCAATGTCTACTATAAGGAAGAAGGACCAAAGCATGTATTAATGTACGTGGAAACGGAGGACTTCGTTTTCGTAGACTATCTTTTCGTATCTTCAGCTGCACGTGGCGAAGGGTTAGGAAAAAAACTGCTGGATTCGTTGAAAACCAAGAAAAAACCGATCCTACTGGAAGTTGAACCAGTAGACGAATCCGAACCAGATACTGAGAAACGACTGAAGTTCTATGCACGTGAAAACTTCACGCACGCACAGAAAATCGGCTATAACCGTCGTTCACTAGCTACTGGCGAACAAACTATCCTCGAAATTCTATATTGGGCACCCCCGCAGTCATCACAAGCGGATGAACAAGATGTATTCAACGCGATGAAAACAACCTACGAAGAAATTCACACCTACAAAGACCAAGATTTCTATGGAGATTCATACGATTCCACTGACAAAGTTCTGCAGTATCAAGCGAAACCAAAAAAGAATATTTTAGAACCTTTCACAACAGTGAGCGTGTGATGAGAAGCCGGTCTTTCATAGACCGGCTTTTTTGTGTACTAATACATACTATCTTGTTAGTTGACTCCCCTTTTAAATAATCGCCTAACAGTTGATTGAATCAACAAGTATTTAACCTTACACTGAATAAAAGAGAAAGGCGGGAGGATATGTTGCAAATAGGCACTGTGATTCTACAACAACGAAGACGACTTCAAATTACCCAAGATACACTAGCATCTTATTGCCAAGTATCGAAAGCTTCGGTGTCGAAATGGGAAAAAGGATTAAGCTATCCCGATATCACACTGTTGCCGAAAATCGCTTCGTATTTTGAATTGACTGTTGATGAATTGCTTGGTTATGAACGACAGCTTTCTAAAGAAGCCATCCAACACCACTATTACGAATTCGCATCCCGTTTTGGTAAAGAAACGTTTGAATCGGTTTTTATTGACGTAGAAGAGCAAGTTAAATTGTACTATCACGAACCGGCATTCCTATTGCAGATGAGTATATTACTGCTCAATCATCATATGTTGAGTAGTGACAGCCCCTCTGTATTACAGAAAATTAATGGCTGGTTGGAGCGCATTCGAAATGTAAGTGAAGATGTATGGGTCTTGCGTCAAGCAAACTCGTTGCAGGCTACGGTTTCGCTCATGCAATCAAATCCCGAAACCACATTGGAGTTATTGGACGGAGTGATTAAGCCTAGTATTGGAGACGAGATTTTGCTGGCCACTGCACATGAACAACTTGGTGATCAAGAGGAAGCGATGCGTGTCGTTCAAGTCATGATCTATCAAAACGTCATTCAGCTTGTCGGTAGCAGCCCGCTCTACTTACGACTATCCGCGTCCAATCCACAAACTTTTAATGAAACCATTCATCGGATGAATGGATTGATTGAGTTATACGCATTGCGTACTCTTCATCCGAATGTGTGTCTGCAATTTTATTTTAGCGTAGCACAATGTGCAGCTCTGTCTGTCAACCGTGAGCTACTTTACCCGTATCTTACTAAATATGTGGATATATGTGTTCATGATTTACTCCCCTTTTCTCTACGCGGAGACGAATACTTCGATTTACTGGAAGATTGGTTAGAACAACTGGATTTAGGTACGAATGCACTGCGCAATACAGAGATCATTAAGCGAGCGATCATCGAATCGATGGATGCCGATTTCTTCGAGCCATTTAGACAAGACGATGAAATGCGAGAGTTACGGCAACGGCTACGCTTTGGACTGGAGGCACGTTCATGAACAACGACATGGCTTTATTTATAGAGTATCTACCATTTTTAATTCCGCTCATTATTTTACAACTGGGGTTGGCGATCTTTTCAGCGATACATGTCATTCGCCATCCCCGCTACCGCTTCGGCAACCAAGTGATGTGGTTATTGATCGTGTTGTTAATACAATTTATCGGGCCGTTAATCTATTTCGTTTTTGGAAGAGGTGATTATAATGGTCGTGCAAATTAATGGTGTTACGAAGCGTTTCGGAGATCATGAAATACTGAAAGATATACATCTCACCATTCCTGAGCATACCGTTTATGGATTTGTAGGTGCTAACGGTTCGGGCAAAACAACACTGATGAAATGTATGCTAGGGTTATTACCACTTAATGCAGGATCCATTACAATAGCAGGTGAACGCGTAAAGTTTGGCGAGACAAAGTCCAATCAATATGTCGGATACTTGCCCGACGTTCCAGAATTTTATCCTTTCTATAATGCAATGCAGTATTTGGAGTTATGTGCAGTCATTACGAATATGACGAAAACAGAACGACAAGGACGCATCCATGAACTATTGGAATTGGTCGGATTAGCTGGCACCCGCTCCTTAATTAGTACGTATTCTCGAGGAATGAAACAGCGACTTGGAATCGCACAAGCGCTTCTAAATCGTCCTAAATTGTTGATTTGTGATGAGCCTACTTCTGCTTTAGATCCGGCTGGACGTGCACAAATCCTTTCCATTTTACACAAGGCAAAAGAGGAAACAACGGTTTTCTTCTCCACACATATCGTTTCGGACGCTGAACAAATCTGTGATCATGTGGCGATGTTACATGACGGGACTATTATATTTCAAGATGAACTAGCAAATGTAAAACAGCAAGTTACGGGACTATTCATTTTCACATTTACGATCCCTGTAGCAGAAGTACACGAACGATTGCGACATACTCCATTCGAAATGAAGATCGACAGCGAACAATTAATTGTAAATTTATCGGATGAAAGTACTCGATTGGCGTTCATGCAAGAACTCACTACCCAGAAAATCCTTATACAATCGATGCAACCCCAAACCCGTTTGCTTGAGCAACTCGTCTTGGAGGTGCTTGGATGAATCAGTGGCTTGGATTTTTAAAGAAGGAATGGTTGGAGAGTGTGAAGACGTATAAGTTATTGCTTGTCCTAGTCATTTTCTCAATTCTCGGGATATTAAATCCCTTTACAGCAAAGATCACTCCCGTGTTATTCGAGCAATTCATGCCTGAAGGTGCATTCGTCAACCTACCCGAACCTACCGCACTCGATTCTTGGCTACAGTTCTATAAAAACGTTCCACAGATGGGATTGATCGTGTTTATTTTACTATTTAGTACGATGATGTCGAAAGAACTGGAAAAAGGCACGCTCATAATTTTGCTAACGAAAGGATTACGCCGTAGCACCGTCATTACAGCAAAATTCTTTATGGCTCTTTGTTATTGGACATTAGCCATCACGCTGTCATTCACCATCACCTATGCTTACACTGCTTATTATTGGGATCAAAGTCAACTGCAACATTTACTATTTGCAGCTAGTTGCCTGTATGTGTTCGGCATACTTTTACTTGCGGTTACACTATGGGGTAATACCTTATTCGCCACGTCCTACGGTGGGACACTGAGTACATTATTAGTCGTAATTGCGTTATTTATTGTAGCTATATTTCCTAAGACCGCCAACTGGAATCCTCTTGAATTACTGAGGTCTACGACACAACTAGTAACCGGTGAACTAACACCTTCAGATGTATGGATTCCTTACACTATCACTTTGTTTTCTGCAATTTTAGTCGTATTGCTGACTATGTCCCATTTCAAAAGAAAACTACTTTGAAAGCGTTGACATTGAATGAAAAATCATGTAAATTACAAAAGGACGAACAATCCGATGACTTTATATGAAAACATTCGTTTATAGAGGTGATTGTAATGGAAACCGTATTTGACTATGAAGATATTCAGCTAGTTCCAGCAAAATGTGTAGTAGAAAGCCGCTCAGAATGTGACACATCCGTTATGTTAGGTGGTCATACATTCCGTTTACCTGTCGTTCCTGCCAATATGCAGACGATTATTGATGAAAAGATTGCAATTCAGTTAGCAGAAGAAGGCTATTTCTATATTATGCACCGTTTCAAACCTGAAACACGCGTAGACTTCATTAAAGATATGCATGCACGTGGTTTGATTGCTTCAATAAGTGTTGGCGTAAAAGAAGAAGAGTATGGATTCGTTGAGCAACTCGCGATGGACGCACATGTTCCTGAATTCATCACGATTGATATTGCGCACGGTCATTCCAATCAAGTGATCCGCATGATTCAACACATTAAAAAGCATTTGCCGATGAGCTTTGTCATTGCGGGGAATGTAGGCACACCTGAAGCTGTCCGTGAGCTTGAAAACGCTGGCGCTGACGCTACAAAAGTTGGGATCGGACCAGGTAAAGTCTGTATTACGAAAATCAAAACAGGATTCGGAACGGGTGGCTGGCAACTTGCAGCTGTTCGCTTATGTGCGAAAGCCGCTTCCAAACCAATCATTGCGGACGGTGGAATCCGTACACATGGCGATATCGCAAAATCTGTACGTTTTGGCGCGAGTATGGTCATGGTCGGGTCATTATTCGCCGGCCACGAAGAATCTCCTGGACAGACTGTGGAACAAGATGGTCAGTTGTATAAAGAATACTTCGGTTCGGCTTCTGAGTTCCAAAAAGGAGAAAAGAAGAATGTAGAAGGTAAGAAAATGTTCGTGGAATATAAAGGTCCATTGAAAGATACATTGATTGAAATGGAACAGGATCTTCAGTCTGCTATTTCTTATTCAGGCGGCAAGAGTCTCAGTTCAATTCGCAATGTCGATTACGTTATTGTAAAGAACTCGATCTTCAATGGTGATAAAGTGTTTTAATGAAGTTCAACCGGTTAGAGACTGTTCTCTAACCGGTTTTTTATTGTAATGCTTTCGTGAATCAACATAGAGTTCGTTGAGGTCTGTGCATGTATCTAAGTGGCAAAGTTCATGTCTTGCTACTATAAGCTATTCTAAGAGCAATTCCTCTTTTACCACCACATCTTATGGCGTAATATTTCATGAATTATAACCAAATGATACGGCAAATACCAATGCGAATAGTGATAAGACCAGTATGACTGTGCAAATTATCGTTATGATTAGGGTTTGGCTTTTGAGTATGTCAGAACGGTTTTTCCAAATGGCTAGAAATAAGAACAAATTGACTAATAGTATGATCAGAATAATAGAAAGAAGCATATAACGCTCTTTAATCACAAACCATACATCCATTGTCTTTGCTCCTTTCTGATAACTTTTAACTTAACAACCTGTTTTATGGATTGCATAAGTGAAAACCCTATTTCACCAGAACCGTGCTCATTACTTATATAATATTTTGAACCCGTTGATTGCTAGCTGGACGCGTGGCTTTTGAGCGTGTGGCGAACTTTCCAGAGCCTCTCGCTTCAGCTACGGTCAACTAAGTGAGTACTGCAAAATTCGTTTCGTCATTCACCTGTTAACTGAATTTAAAATAACATATTTCTTTTATAATCATGCACATTTTATGTTGCATCTACTTTGTTATCATGTTGACTAGTCTTAACTTCTTTAAAATAGACTTTCAGTATAAATAATATATAGATAAGCCAAATAATACTATAGATCATATACAATGCCACTTGAACACTTTGAGGGCTCCAAATGAATACCGCTTCCCATGAGTAACCATTTAGCAAAATACTTGGTATTAAATAGATAATTAAACTTAAACCCAACACACATAATAAAGACACAGTCAGTTTAATAAGGCTCTTTATCCCATTACGTTTAACGTGTAACTGTTTTCTGTACACCTTTAGTAAAACTTTTATGATCAAGATTAAAGCAACTAGGATTAAGATGCTTAGTACAAGTATGGTACTAAGCGCCAACTGGTCTAGGTATTGGTTTGAGTCTTCTTTGTCACTGCTAACAATATTCCCTTGTAGTATTTCTTTAATTTCTACCCCTATATTTTGTACTTGATTTGAACTTAAATTGCCTAATACAGCCACTCCAATTTTTTCTTTGTTATTGAATGTTACATAGGTTGAATAGTTCGGATTCATTCCATCATGAGTGACCTGTTCATTTGGTTCAAGGAACCAGCCGCCAGCATAGAAAACTTCATTACCTACTATATCAACAGCACGTTCAGCTATATGAGACTTTTTAATAATTTCTTTATCAAAATCCATTTCATTCATCGTACCCATTTGAATTTTAAGCCACTTTGCCATATCCTTCCCACTCGATATAATATATCCTGCTGGTTTGTTTCCCCTATATATCGGCGCTTCATATCGTCGTGGTTTTAAAAACCCTATCTTATATCCAGTAGTCATTTGATTGTTTATTTCTTCATTTAGGAATAGGTACGTATTATTTAATTCCATTGGTTTTAAAATGTTTTCCTTCATATAGTATTCATATGTCCCACCTGTTACCTGTTCAATAATTAATCCTAGGATATCGTAATTTATTGTTGCATATTGAAACATTTTACCTGGTTCACTATCTAACTCTATTCCATTTAAGGTTCTCACTGTTTCTTCCAGTGCACGATCTTCATTAGAAATGGGAATCATATTTATAGTAGAGGCGGGGATTCCAGTTGTTTGATGTAATGTTTGCTCAATCGTGATCGGCATTTCTTTTCCTTTATACAATACTTTTAGCCAGGGTATATACGTCGTTACATTATCGTTAAGTTCTATTTGCCCACTTTCTACTAGATTTAAAATGGCTAATGCAGTAAATGCTTTACTAGTAGAGGCTAATTCAAATAAAGACTGGGAAGTAACTGGTCTTTCTTCCTTTAGATTTGAAAATCCAAACCCTTTTTGATAAACCGTTTTATCATCTTTCACTATCGTTATGTATAGTCCCGGGATCTTCCCCTTCCTCATTTTTTCCATTACGACTTTTTCTATTTGCTTTTCTTCCGTCTCTGTTACATCATTTATTTCTCGCGCCTTTATTACTCCATTTCCCACTATAGGAATCATTAGCATTGTTACTGCAGTTAACAATAATAGTATTTTTAGCATTACACCTTTCATCTATTCTCCTCCCATACTATCTGTAATATGTTTACTCTCCACAAAATATATCAGGTACATAAGAACAGGCACCACGAACCGCTACTCCATATCAAGAGTGGGTCAAGGTGCCTGTCTATCTAATCTTCTCTTATTCCCCATTATGCAAATTCAACTAACACGTCAGTTTCCTAATAAAATACTTCAAATATCCTTCCGTCTTGTCACTAATATATTTCCAATAGTAGTACGCTTCATAAAATGTATCTTGAATACTATATTATTAGCCGTTATTCTTCCGCAGCAAGTCGAAATTTGTTTTCGAATAAACTCGCCATTAAGGCCCCTATCGTTAAGTTCATTACCATATTGGCAACGGCTGGTACGGCTGCGAGTGATCCGAAGTGTTCCATCGCAAGTGTTGCGGCGAGAGCAGTGTTGCAAATACCTGTATGGAATAAAATTGCGCGGGCGTTGCGCTCAGGCACGCCTAGCCACCTGGAGATGAAGTAGCCAGCACCCATTGGTATGCTGACTTGTAATGTGACGGCTACAAATACAAGCGGTAGCACGGACAAGTTCTCAGACAGTGCTTGCTGGGCATTGGAGATGACCGATAGGATGACTAGAAATAGAGCGAGCTGAGACAAGACTCCGGTATATGGTTTGAACTTCTCCACTTGCCGCTGAAACTTCCACTGGATCAGCAAACCGCCAATCAAAGGGAAGAACACGATATAAATAATATTAAGAAATAAAGGCCAAAACTCAATAGGAATAAAGCGCCCCGCTAATGTCTGTAATAAAACGGGTGTCAACACAGGTGAAATAAATGTATCGAGTGTCGCCATCGTAATACTGAGCGCCACTTCTCCTCCTGCAATGAATGTGTATATGTTGGCCGATGTCCCGCTTGGTACCGTACCCGCCAAAATAATACCGGTTGCGATTTCTGCTTGATTGCCGAAAAATAAATAGGCGATCCCTATTGATACCCCAACCATGACCGTCCATTTCAGCAAGACGCCTAGTAAAGCGTATTTCGGATTTTTAATGACCTCGAATAGTTTCTCCGACGAAAGCGATAAGCCCATCAGAAAGAAGATCGTCCCTAATCCAAAGCCAGTCAATTGCCGGATTGAAATGAACGCATCCGGAATGATATAGGCGATGATGGATAAGAGTACGATCCAAAGTGGTAAATACTTTGAAATGATTTTGGATAGGGTTTGTATAGTTTTCATGTTTTTCTCCTCCTTGCGAGGAAGTCCGTCTGTGTATTTTGATTATGAGCGGGTAGTCCGTCGCTATGAGCGCTAATCAAAGTACTATGATCAGTCTTCGGACATGTTTGAGCGGTTAAAGCATTCGATAGAGCACTCGCGACGCAACTATGAGCGCTTTCCACAAATCTTTGAGCGCTCACTATAAAACATCGCTTCTCATTCAGCATTTTCGATAGATATACGCTCCATCTTCTATATGATCTAATTCTGCCACGTCGCCAATCTCGACGTTTCCATTCGTTCTTGCCGTCACCTTCGCTTTGGATTCATCCAACTGAATGAGTGCCACTGTGTAAGGAGTAAGATGAGCAAATTCAGCAGGTGCGATATGGATGTCCGTGTAACTATAGACTGTGCCTCTCGAAGAAACGTCTTGTTCTTGCAGCTTGCCTGTTCCGCAACTTGGACAACGGTATTTATTCGAAACACTGGCATATTCACACTGATCGCATTGATAGACTTTCATCTCTTCACAACCTTTCTAGAATATGAACAGTGGAGTATGAACCTGTTCCACCCAAGTTTTGCGCCAAAGCAAGTCGGGCATGTTCTACTTGATTCGGGGCTATGCCGCGCAGTTGTTGGACGAGCTGATATAGTTGTGCGACACCGGTTGCACCGATTGGGTGACCGCGTGATAATAATCCTCCGCTCGTGTTTACTGGTTTATCGCCTGTCGCTTTCGTTCGACCTTGCTCCACCGCTAGCCAGCCTTCTCGTTTATTAAAAAAGCCTAATTCTTCAATCGCAAGCATTTCCGTCATGGAGAAACAGTCATGAATTTCCACGACGTCGATATCTTCCGGACCGACGCCAGCTCTCTCATATGCCAAGCGGCCTGATTCTCGTACCGCGGGCAATGAAAGTACATCGTCCGCGTCTTGCATTTGTGTAGGCCCTGAACTTTGTGCAGACGAACGGATATGAATAGCACCTTTTTTACGTGTAATGACCAATGCTGCCGCCCCATCCGTTGTCGGAGAGCAATCAAATAAGCCGAGTGGCGAAGTAATAATACGTGCCTCCATAATCTCAGCTATCGTCGTTGGCTTCTGGAATTGTGCCAAAGGATTATGTAAAGCATTTTCACGATTCTTCAACGCAATCATTGCCAGATGCTCTTTCGTAGCGTCCGTTTCATAGAAGTAACGATTCGCGAGTACACCGAAAAAGCCAGGGAACGTCAGGCCTGCCTGCTTTTCATTGGAGTCATTATCCATTGCAGCATTAATCGCCTGTGTAACGTCAGCAGTCGAAGCATGTTTCATTTTCTCTACTCCCGCTATTAAGACGGTGTCGTATTCGCCACTTAGAATCCCCATGATCCCTTGACGTAGTGCGATTCCTCCTGATGCACAGGCGCCTTCTACTTTCGCCGTCGGGATATAGCCGAGTCCGAGTTCATTGGCCACTAAGGCGCCAAGAATTTCTTGATTACCGATCGAGCCACCCATAAAGTTTCCGACAAACACCGCGTCAACTTTCGGATTTCCCGCATCTTCAAGTGCTTCTATCGATGCTTCAACTAACAACTGCTTCATGGACTTGTCGACAAATTTCCCGAACTTCGTCATGCCAATTCCTTCAATATAGACATTTGTCAAGATTGCACCTCCACATGCTGATTGCGTAATTCTCGTTTTAAGATTTTACCGTATGAGCTTTTCGGTAGTTCATCCACGATAAAAATCTCTTTCGGTTTTTTGAAGCTCGCCATATGGTCTAGACATAATTGAAGTAATTCATCTTTCATGACAGGCTTAATCCCATTCGGAACGACATACGCAATGACGTTTTCGCCCCACTTCTCGTCAGGTACACCGATGACACATGTCTCTTTTACTCCCTCATGCTTATTGAGGACTTCTTCCACTTCCCTCGGATAAATATTGACGCCCCCTGAAATGATAACGTCTTTTTTGCGGTCCACGATATGCACATAGCCCGTATTACTTTTCCAACCGAGATCACCTGTTTGTAACCAGCCATCACGTAGTGTTTCATTTGTCGCCTGCTCATTATTCCAATAACCTTTCATAACAAGAGAGCCTTTACAAACAATTTCGCCCACTTCGCCTGGTGGTAGTTCGGCTCCTTGTGTATCGACAATCTTCACATCGACAAAAAGTCCCACACGTCCACAGGATTCTAGATGATCGCCAAGTTCGCGTTTTGGCATCATCGTGATACACATCGGTGCCTCCACTTGACCAAATGTCTGCGCAAATATCGGCCCTGTCAGAGCAAGCGCTTGCTCGAGCTTACTTGCAGCAATTGAAGAACCGGCCATATTAATCGTCTTGATTGTAGACAAATTCTTTGGATCAAATTTGGGATGCTGAATCATTAAGTTAACCATAGTAGGTACTAGGAAAATGACGCTGACTTTTTCTTGCGTTAAATTATGAACGAATTCTTCGGGCTCAAACTTATTGAATACAACTTGTGTTAATCCATACAGCCACGCTACATGCGACAGAAAGTTACTACCGTGTGTCAATGGTGCGACATGTCCTATCACATCGTCATAATCTGTCTCACAAGCAAGCGATAGTGATAAAGCACCTGAAATGATGTTGCGATGACTTAGCATCACGCCTTTCGGATTTCCCGTCGTACCGGATGTATACATAATCGCGAATATATCTTCTTCCTCAATTTCCGTTGTACATGTAGCACCCATATTTTGTTCAATCATTTGTTCATACTGCTCACCGATCATTAGCGATTGAATTGCCGTATTGATCGGTTCGATTAATTCTAATTCCCCAATGATCAACTGAACATCTGCATCGTTCAGCATATATTCATGCTCTTTCGGATGAAGTCGATAATTTAACGGTACTTTGATGATACCTGAAATTGCTGCCGCTACATCAAGCTCAATATGTTCGAGGCGGTTAGACGATAGAACGGCGAAGCGGTCGCCTTTTTGAAGTCCGACTTTCTTAAAATACGCTGTCAGCGCAAGTGCCCGTTGTATCAGTTCATGAAATGTAATGGAGCGTCTTTCATCTTTCACCGCAATTTTATTTGGATACGCTGCAGCTGATTTCATTGCTAGTTTACCGATTGTCTCCAACGTTACTCACTCCTTTTGGTAAAATGAAATAAGGGGATACCTGAATATTCATCTGGCTTTCTATGAACATGTGTGTTGGAAACCGGGAATATAATGAATTCCACTGTAATCGCTACAGGATTTTCTCCTCTAAGGAAGTGCCCGCCATTCATTTGTTTATCACAGTCTACATATAGACCATGGAAGTGGATATCCAACTGCCCTTGTTCATCGTGTCCGACAAATCCTGAACCTGAAAGCAATTCGACGGGAGTATTTGTAACAAGCCGCTCGGAATATTGTAGGCTTTTATCTGGGTTTTGCTGTGGTTGGACAATGGTCGCATACGCAAGAGAGCCTATACATTGAAATTGGGCCGCTTCCACATGATATTGCCTACACACTTCGAGAATCCCTTCAAATAGATCGGTATCTTTCTTCAAACGACCGATGATTCGATTTGTTTTCTCGTCGTATACCGCTTCAATTGAGTGATTCAATACAAAACCCTCCATCCACTTTCAGTATTTGTCCTGTCGTATAGCTAGATCTAGATGAGGCAAAGTACAGAACAGCTTCTGCGATACTAGCCGCTGTGCCTGTTTGATGGATTGTCACCTCGTCTAAATTTGCCATAGCTACGGGTGCAACTGAATTACATGTGACCCCATATTCATGAAGTTCCTTCGCGGTCTGCTTTGTCAGTTTACTCACTGCATCTTTGGAAGTGGTAAACGTTCGTTCTTTGCCGCAACTAGAAACCGAACTAATGTTGATGATACGACCATATTTCTGCTCCACCATGTACGGTGATACTCCTTGAATAAATAGAGAAGTTGCTTGCACATTCACATCTGCTTCGAGTTCCCATTGATCAATAGATGGCGGAGTTTCATTGTGGATACTACATATGCACATATTGTTTACTAAAATATGTAATTCCCCAAACATATCCGACGCTCTAGCGATAGCTGCGTTCACAAATTCCTTATCACGAATTTCACCCAGGCATTCTAAATAAACCCCTTTGCCTCTGAATGATTGAATGGCTTGCAACGTCCCTGCACAGCTCGTTGAATCTATCAGCACGACATTGGCTCCTTGTTGTGAAAGAAGGAGGGCCGTCTGGGCACCAATACCGTTGGCAGCCCCTGTAACGATCGCCGTCTGTCCTTTCAGTTTCATAAGCAACCCCCTCCATCTACTTGATATTTAGTAAGTCTGGTAAAAATGTAGAGATCTGCGGAATAAACGTAATAAGTAATAAGATAATGATGGAGGAGACAACGAAAGGCAAAACCCCTTTCGATATTTGTCCAATTGAAGTATTCGATATGCCCGCAGCTACGAATAAGTTGAGTCCCACAGGTGGAGTGAAAAGTCCAATCGCTAAGTTGACTGTCATGAAAACACCGAATACTGTCGGATCAACGTCGAACAATAGCACTATTGGCAATAAAATTGGAATGAAAATATAGTAGGCAGAAATTGCATCGATAAACATACCGGCAACTAATAGAATGACATTGATGAGCAATAAGATAATAATTTTATTATCTGAAATACTTAACATCACGTCTGAAATCTGCGCAGCAATTTGCTCGGTTGTGATGATATATGCGTAGACACTTGCCGCACTGACGATAAACATAACGACTGCCGTCTGTATACCTGCCGCAACTAAGATATCATATAGCTTTTTCAGTGTCAGTTCACGGTAAATGAAAAACCCGATAAACAGACTATAAAATACCGCCACTACTGCTGCTTCAGTCGGTGTGAAGTATCCACCATAAATACCACCTAAAATAATGACTGGAATTAATAAGCCCCAGATTGCATTTCCGAAGGCTTTGAAACGTTCTGCACTTGTTGCTGGTTCCACTATGTACTGTTGCGATGTCAATCCTTCACGTTTTCCCTGGCGGTGCCTAACGAACATAGCCGCTAAAATAAATCCAGCGCCTAATAGCAATCCAGGAATGACTCCTGCCATGAACATACGTCCAATGGATACCGGGATCTGATCGCCCGCCACGACAGCAAAGACGATGAACGCAATACTAGGTGGAATGATTATACCGATTGCCCCGGAACTGGCCACCAAACCAGCCGCTGTTTCCGTCTTGTAACCGCTCTTCACCATACCTGGAATTAAAATACCACCGATCGCTGCAACCGTTGCAGGACCTGACCCTGAAATTGCCGCAAAGAAAATCGCTGTCATAACAGTGACAAAAATAATGCCGCCTTTACGGTGCCCCACTAACGCCTGCGCAAAATCAATCAGTCTTTTTGAAATTCCGGCATGCTCCATAATAACTCCTGCCAAAATGAAAAATGGGATCGCAAGCAATGTAAATTTCGCTACACTTGTGTACATGATATCTGCAACCAATTCCAAACCAAACAATCCACTACCTGTAAATAACACCACAATAGAAGAGATCGCTAAGGCCACAGCAATTGGCATTCGCAGCATGACTAAAATAAAAAACACGCTGAATAAAATAATTGCTGTCATATCGGCTGTTCTCCCTTCCCGTTTTGCTGTCGAAACTCAACAATTGTTACTTGAATAGAGCGAACTAAACAAAACAACGCACCGATAGGCATCGACATCGAAAACCACCATTGCGGCCAACCAAGAGAAGGTGTCTTCTGTCCCATGTCCATCTGATATTGCACCATCTTCAAACCGAAATATAAGAGAATAAAAAACAATAACATCATCATCAATCCAACCAAAATCGTAATTACATTCTTCAGCAACAGGTTACCCTTGTCATAAATCAGCGTAAAGCCAAGGTGTGCGTATTCACGCACACCAATGGCTGTTCCAACAAATGTTAACATGACAAACAAATTGACTGTAATTTCTTCAGTGAAAGAAAATGAATAATTGGCAAATCCTCTGGATAGCACATTAACGAATGCAATGGTGGACATGATGGACAGTACAATGACGACAATCCATTCTTCTACTCTATTGAATATCTTTCCCATACATCCACCCTCCAGTTCTTATTGGTCTTGGAACTTGTCTAATAGATCCTTGCCCCAAATATCTTCATACTTTTCATAAACCGGTTGTACCGCCTCTGTAAACTCTGCTAATTCCTCTTCTGTTGGTGCGTAGAACTGCATCCCCGCATCCTTCAATTCACCGATTTGTTTCTCTTCCTTTTCACGCGCCATTTCCACTTGATACTCTGCTGCTTCTTTACCTAGCTTCTTCACAAGCTCCTGATCTTCTGCACTCATGGAATCAAACAACTTTTTATTGATGCCCAATACGAGTGGGTCATAGGAATAGTTCCATGTCGTTAAGTAGTCTTGTACTTCATTCAACTTAGAAGAGTGAATAACATCAATGGGGTTTTCTTGACCGTCAATCGTACCTTGCTGAAGAGATGTGAAAACTTCAGAGAATGCCATTGTTGTTGGGTCCGCACCTAGTGCACGATACAAGTCTGTATACATCGTGATGCCAGGAATACGTATTTTCAAACCTTGCATATCTGCTGGCGATTTGATTTCTTTTTTGCTGTTCGTAATCTGGCGGAAACCATTCTCTCCAAATCCGAGCAATTCTACGTTCTTTTCGTTAAGAATTTCTGCGAGCGCTTCTCCACCCGCACCATCAAACACTTTGTCTACGCCGTCTTTGTCTTTGAATAGGAATGGCGCACTCGCTACCCCGAAGCGATCATCCAAAATAGAATAGATGATTGTCGAGTGAAGACTCAAGTCGGTCTGACCTTTTGTCAGAAGCTCGACACCTTTTCCTTGGTCACCATTTGATAGTTGTTCATTCGGGAATACTTCAATATTGATCCGGCCATCCGTTTGTTCTTTTAAGTCCTGTGCTAACTTGTCTGCCGCCTGGTACCAAGTTGATGAGTCATTCACCGTGACAGACATTTTCAGATCATATGATTTTCCTTCTGACTCGCCAGAACTATCTGTTGTTTCTTCTTTGTCTGACGAGCAAGCTGCCAACAATAGCATGGCAGATAAACCAATTGCCCCTAATACACTTTTTTTCTTCATTTTCATTTCTTATTCCCCCCGTTTTCTTTCAAAAGTCATACTGATACTGAGTATACAAATGATAATAAATTATCTATTCTTAACTTTTGATTAGTGTATATAATTCTAATAGTCTAATAATTTAATTCATATAGAATATAGTACAATAATATCTAGAGAAACTTCTCTGTTTTTTGTGTCAATGTCTAGTTTCCACTGTAAAACGTCCTTTTCACATTACATAAAGCAAAAAGAGGAGCAATTCATCGCTCCTCTTTTTGTACTCTATTTAACTTTTCTCTAGCTCTTACTAAGTAATATGCATTAATCCAAGAAGCAATCGGTATAACTAGCGCTATGCCAAGTCCTGCGCAAAGTATCAAAATCATTTCTGAACTGAATATTTTTGAATTGACAATATCTCCAATAGAGTAGTGCAAATCCTTGAACCAAATGAGCAACGCCAAATACCCTCCAAAGAATGCGAAGAATAAGGTATTCGTATCGGTTCCTAAAATATCCCGCCCAATGCTGACACCTGACTTGAACAATTCCTTCTTACTTAAGCCAGGCGTATGCTTAAATACTTCATGCATGGTCGTAGCGATCGATATAGCGACGTCCATGATCGCCCCAATCGTACTCATGATAATGACGGAAGCACCTATTTTTACAAAGTCTACACCAATATAGAGAGACAAACCTGCGATTGCCTCTTCTTCCTCTTCCCCAAATCCTTGAATCATGAGATTTTGGGATACTAACACAATGAAAAACAACAATAAACTGATGGTAATCATTGTTGCGATAAATGCGAGTACGGTTTTACTGTTCACTTCATTAATATAAAACAAGCTGATGCATCCAATAACGATACAGGCGATAAATGTAATTAGAATAGGATTGGCATTTGCATCCAACATAAAAAACATCGTAAAGAAGACGACGCCAAAGTTAAAAAATAGAGAAACAAATGATCTCGCTCCACTTTTTCCACCAACCCAGATCATCAATACGAGTAAAATAACCGCGAGCCATACAAGTACATTCATATTCTCGCCCTCTTTCGTTCAATGAAGAAGATCGCTGTATAAAGTCCAATGGGGATTGTCAAAACGATTCCAATTCCACCAGCTAACGCACGTGCTAATTCCAACGACAAATTCATTGAAAGCGCAAAGCCTACGGGAGAAGCATTTTTCAAATAAAGGATCAACATAGGGATGGATCCACTGATGTAAGCAAAAAATAGAATGCTTGTAATAGTCCCCATAATGTCTTTGCCAATATCTAGGCCAGATGCTCTCAGCGCTTTAACAGATATCGTGCGATCTCTTTCATATAATGCAAACATCGAAGACGACATCGTGATGGCCACATCCATGATTGCGCCGAGCGATCCGATAAATAGCCCTGCCATAAAGATGGTATGATAAGGACGCGTCAAAAACTGCATTTCCTCGTAACGCAGCCCATTCCCCGAAGTAATCCATATGACCAGAGACGTAATGGAAAGAGATATGACTGTTGCGACAAGCGTAGCTACAATTGCCGCATACGTTTTTTCAGTGCGGCCACTAACTAGCAGGAGCGAAATGGTTGTGAATAACAGGATACAAATTCCGCAAACTACAAGTAAACTGACCTCGTAATATTTCACATAAATATCTAAAGCGAATGAAAGTACCAAGACATTCAACACAAAACCTACTATCGCTAATAGCCCTTGCTTATGCCCGACAATTAGTAGTGTAAAGACGAATATCCACGCAACGACTAGTACGTATTTATCACGTTTTACGTCTGTAATACTACCTGCTACTTGTTCTCCAACTTTGGAATCAATAGAAACAAATACTTCATTTCCTATATGGTACTGCTGATCGTACGCACCGGAAGAGGAATACTCATTGACCAACTGGACATCTCGACCTTTTTCTTCTCCATTCATAATCCTAGCTACGATCTGCTGGACAAATAGCGTATCTTCATTGCCATGCATATCGGTTACGCTAGTTTCTTCCTTTATTGTTGTATCGATCACCTTAGCGATCGGTCGGTCATAAAATGAATGATTTTGATGGACAAAGGCAATGGAACCGAGACAGCATATTGCTACGATCAAAAACAAGATCCACTGCCATGTTGTAATGTTTCTGATTCTGTTCAAAACAATCCTCCTGACACCCTTGGGATGAGACACAGATTAATCCTACCATGAATAAGACATAAAACTGAAAAAAATAACCTGTTGCCCAATCCAATAAGAAAAGCTTCGCTTCCACTATCGGAAGCGAAGCAATTTATCACTTATTCCTTACTAAACGACTGCTCTTGCATTAAACGCAAAGCCAAGTATAGTAGAAAGACATCATGCGTACTGGACACAGATAATCCTGTTAACTGCTCAACCTTTTGCAGACGGTAAGACCATGTATTTTTATGGATATGCAGACGCTGCGCGGTATTTTGCATTGACTGGTCTTCTTCGAACCATACCGTCAAATTATCCAGCAAGTCTTGATGATCCTTCAGTGGTGCAACTGTGCGCTTTAAAAATTCCTGCTTTACTACATCGGGAATACTCTGCAACACAATTTCCAGACGCAGTTCATGCTCAAAGACAATATCGCCCGATTCCTTTGTAGCATGAACAGCTCGTTCTGCTTGCGCAAATGATTTAGCTAAGTCGAAATAATGTGTGGATGCTCCTATACCTGCGACCACTCGTACTTTCTTGCGCCGTTTTATATGAAGCAATAAGAACTCTAACTCGTTTTTTACTGTTTGCTGATTCATTTCAGGTAATAATAATAAAATTTTATTTTGTGCCCAGCGGATCATCTTCATAGAAGGATGGATGTTTTGAATCGACGCAAATATCTCTATCTCTTCGACTGTAAACTGTTCCAATAAATCCAGCACTTCTAGTACCACCACTTGACGATAGAGTGTAACGTCGATTCCGAGCAGAATCCCCCGTTCCATAAACCGTTCATCTTTCTTCGTCCCTGTCAGCCAGTCAAAGACGAAAAACTCCACATCACGCACTTTTTCATCCTTCTGCTTTCGTTTCATGGAATCTTGAATAAACAGTTCTGCTACGCGTAAAATCAGCTGTGCCTGCGGGTGAATATCGTCTGGATCACCCGTTACGCCTAGTACGGCAATTGGTTCGTCTGCAATGATAATCGGCAAGACGATTCCCCTACGGACCCCATGTAGACGCCCTACTTCGTCATCCCCCATGCGAAGCACCATTTTCTGACGCATGCTTAGCAGTGCTCCTTCATGGAACTGGTTGATTCGGGCTGGTTCTGTGCTCGCTTGAATAAAGCCTCTTCGATCCGTTAAAATCACTTGCTGTCGTATCAGATTCGATAATTCCGTTACCATTTCATGTCCTAATGTATCAAATTGAAACACTTGTCTCACCTCGAATGGAAACTGCTACTCATACTAAGTTTACGTTACTTTAGTTTCCACTACAATAGAGAGGTTTCAGATAAGTCGGACTTCTGGAATTCTACTGCTCCATGCCTTAATGAGTAGTTGCAACAGTTCTGCTGTTTCAATGGCGGCAGACTTTCCTAGCGTGACAGATCCACCTCGATCAGTATGTCGCTGTTCTGCAGTTATACGGTCAATCATCGCGATTTGCTGTTGTTTGGTTGCCTGGTTTATCGAACGAGGCTTGACTGTAGCTGCTTTACGTAGAGGTGTTTTCATTCCGCTTTGACAGGATGCCGCCTCCAAGTAGCAGTTTATTTCTCGGGCTACCCTTTCAATAAACTGGGTAGCCTTTTTTGAATGTAAACCAATTTGCTGGTCAGCTATTGCGGTTTCCCATCCTGCCACTTCAATTTGTATAGTACGTCCCCATATACTCTCAATGCCATTTAGCAAACGTACAAGTATGGTACAAGTACGTACCAATTCTTTTTCCCGCATAACATGTGGTAATTGAATATACGAATGTAGCACTGCCTTTTCTTGTTGTTCATGATTATGAAAATGCACTACAACACCCTCACTTCCAAGTAGTCGCTTCATTAAACCGATGGCAGAAACCTTTTTATGTGCAATAGAAGAAACGTCAGCGGCACGAGAGAATCGCTCAAAGTTAAAATTGCCAAGTGGGCATCCAAAAGTGCGTTCTACTTGTTCAGCATCAAATAAACTCCAAGAGCTGCATGCTTTTACTTGTTCCATGAAATAATCGGGTATACGTATATGCTTTTCTTTTACCTTACTTGATAAAAATGATGCAATTCTGCTGTCGGCAATATCCATAGTATATTGCCGAACTCCCGTCTTTCGCTGATAGAATGACTTTCCGAAGAAGGACATAATTTCAGCTGGCAAAGTCACATAGCCATGACTCAGTATCCAATATGCTTCCTGTACTTTTTGCAAGCGCTGGACAGTTTCATTTTGCATGGCGGCCATAGCTATGAGCATAAGCCTTTCCTGAGGCAGTCCTAACCTTTTATCGTCATAATCGGATGTGACAAATTCATTCATATATTGCTGCAACTGCTCAGAAGGAATCAGTCGATCACGTTCCGCTACAATCTGTAAGCCAAGCCATTTGATTTCACTTACTGAATAGTTATAAATCCATTGACCGTATAACCCGTCCTGTAACAATTTCCTTACTACTTGATGAAATCCTGAATACACCGGTCTTCCACGTTGTTGCTCTGCTTGCTTATACAATATCTGCAACAATGCATATTCATGTAAATGTTCCTTTGTCTGTTCATATACTCTCATGTTGCGGTCTCCTTTCGTAAACAACAAAAAACAATCATTCCGCCTCTTCGGCAAGATGATTGCAATAGTTGTGAATGAGGAAACAAATTCAGGTAGTTAGAATATACTCCACGCAAAAAAACATAGAGACAGATACCTTTTTTGCTCCCACTCCTCAACCCCCGAAGAAAGTGTGGCTATTACGAAACGTGGCAGGTCTCCTGGCTTCACTTCATCCTTCCGTTAGTGCCTTCCCATGTCTCCATAGTGGCTAATTCTAACGGTCGTCCATGTGTACAGTTGCGGGGACAGCTCCGGTTTACGGATTCCCTTTTATACCTTGATAGGTACCAACGCATCGTGCAAACTCATTTATTTGATTGAATTCATTTTATCATGGATAACATAGAGGGTGGTAGCGTTTGTTTTATTTAGAAGCAAGGCATAACTTAACAGGGTGCCTATGCACAAAACTACTGTGAGTCCATCCACAATCGTTTTTGCTAGGCACCCTGTATCGAGCTTTCTTCATTACTTACATTAGTTGTTGTTCGCATAGACAGCCGCACTCCGCCAATCCTTGAACATACGCTTCTTCCCACGTAATCCCATGGATGAAACCATTCTCTGAGTAACCTGTGATCAAGTAAAACGTCTCATTTTGCTCTGGTAGTGTTGAATTGTTTTGATAGTGGTTGTTTTGCATTAAAATTACCTCCTGGAATTGTATTTTTCTTAGTATATGCCTTGTCGGGATATAAAAGAATATGTCCTTTGCCTTTACAAAAATGATAGCGCTTACACTCAAAGGTCATAGGAAAGAACATTCTTTATATGTTTCCAATTATTTATAATAAAGGCATATTTATAATTCAGTTAATTCTGTTTATTGTATCATGAATAAAATTATAAGTAAATAAAGAAATTATAATTCTCTATTAACTATTGTGAATTTTTTAAATGAACATATGACTTCTTTATCATTCAATGAATGAAATGTACTTCGAAATACTTCTTTCTATAGATAAATATCTCCCTAAGTCCTCGTTACGACTTAGAGAGATCAATAGTAATTAAGACATTTGCTTTTCACAAATTTCGATCACTGCTTTGACAGAGTCAGCTGAGTGATCGAGAGCTGTTTGTTCTTCCGCTGTTAATGGGAGTTCAATTACACTCTCGATCCCATTTCCACCTAGAACAGTAGGAACGCCTAAATAAATATTTTGATATCCATATTCGCCTTCTAAATAAGCGATAGATGGCATAATTCGTTTCTTATCTTTTATAATTGCTTCCGCCATCTCCACCAAAGCTGCCGCAGGTGCGTAATACGCGCTGCCATTACCTAACAACGAGACGATCTCGCCGCCGCCTTTTCGAGTACGCTCCACAATTGCTTCCAATCGTTCATTCGAAATGATTTTATCCAATGGAATGCCTCCAGCGTAAGAATAACGCACAAGTGGAACCATATCATCACCATGTCCACCAAGGACAAAGCCGGAAATATCTTCTACGGAAATATTCAATTCTTCCGAGATGAACGTATTGAAACGGGCAGTATCCAGTACACCCGATTGACCGATTACGCGGTTTTTAGGAAAACCGGTTGTTTTATAGCAAACGTATGTCATTGCATCTACCGGGTTACTTAAAATCAGCACTACGCTGTCTGGTGCGTAACGCTTCACTTGTTCAGAAACAGAACGCATAATCTTCGCATTGGTCGCAACTAAATCATCACGACTCATACCTGGTTTACGTGCGACACCGGCTGTAATGATCACCATTGCAGCGCCTTCAATATCCTCGTAATTTGAAGTGCCTGTAATACGGGAATTGAACTGTTGCACAGGACTTGTCTGAAGGAGATCCAGTGCTTTACCTTTGGTAGGATTGGAGAGGTCTGGAATATCGACCAATACGATGTCGCCTAATTCCTTCTGCGCTGCCATCAATGCAGCAGTCGCACCTGTATGACCCGCTCCGATGACTGCAATTTTATGTCGTTTGAAAGCCATGGAAACCACTCCTTTCTATAGATTTCAATATGATCAATGAGTTTTCGCTCAATAAAACTTCGTAAGTGCTCATAAGAAATGATTATCCGATCATAACTTGCTTGTAACCGCTCATATACGTAGATATCCGCTCATAGTCATGCTTTGACCGCTCTATCACGTAACACAAGCGCTCATTAGTTATCCGCCCTCAGTCTTTCTTCGGCGACTTCTTCACTTCTACCGCTTTCTTTACTTTTGGAATTTCTGGAGTAGTTGGCACTAGCGGCTTCACCATGCCATATACTGAATCATCAGGACGCGGGATCACATGCGCACCTAGCAACTCTCCAACACGCGCTGCTGCGTCACGACCTGCATCCACAGCTGCCTGAACTGCTCCGACATCCCCCTGAACGATGACCGTGACGATACCGCCATCTACCATCTCTTGTGATACCAACTCCACGTTAGATGCCTTTACCATTGCGTCTGCTGCTTCAATTGATCCAATCAATCCTTTTGTCTCAATCATTCCGATCGCTTGACTCATGTATATCACCTCTCTTTACTTCTGTTGAATCGATAATACCAATAATGACCGCGTCGATTGGGATCGGGTTTTCTTTCGGCAAAATAAAGCGTGAAGAACCACCACTCGTAATGAGTACCTCGTCTCCAACCCCTGCTCCAATCCGATCTGCCGCGACCATATGCGATTGTATATTATTGCCGTGTGCATCAATTGGCTGAACGATTAACAGCTTTAATCCTGATAATCCATCCTCTTTACGGGTTGCCCATACATTGCCAATTACTCTACCCATTCGCATGCGTAATCACCTTCTTCTACTTTCTACTAGTTATCGTTTTACCGAGTTCTCGTGCTGTATCTCTTGCTAGTGCCGTAACAATTGTACCTTTATTGACGACGATTTCCTTTTCCGAAATATCAGCCACGTCTTCAGCCGATAAGAGCTTTTTAGTGAATTCAAGTGATTCTGGAATACGTACTGGATCAGGTGTCTTCGTTGTTTTCGTCACCGCTTGCATAGGTATGGTTTCTTTTGCGTCATTTGGTTTCACTAGACGCCCAATTGACCCCTGTGTAATGAAACCTGCATTGGCTTCATCGGTATCGATATGCATTTCAAGACGATATCGCTCATTCACCCGAATGCGTACATGGCGAAATGAAATAGATCGGACTCCATCTGCTTCCACTGTGACATACTCTCCGTCTACCACGCCAAAGCGCGTAGCATCTGAAGGGGCCATATGGATATGCGACTGTGCAATAATCAGTCCTTGGTCTATATGCACACTACCTTTTGGTCCAATTAGTGTAATCGGTGCAGATCCTTCAATATTGCCGGATTCCCGAAGTGGGGGCTTGACGCCGAGTTTCATTGCATCCGTAAAGCTGACCTCAACTTGGGTCGCTTTGCGGACAGGTCCTAAAATACGTACACGTTCAATACTGCTTTTAGGTCCCGCAATCATTACCGTTTCATTGGCAGCGAATTGGCCCGGCTGTGAAAGCTCGGACCGCTGTGTCAATTCATACCCTGCGCCAAATAATACTTCCACATGTTCAGGCTGTAAATGTACGTGACGAGCAGAAACCGCAATGGGAACTGCTCGTTCCGGCAATTGAACGGGACTTTGCCCTAGCTGTCCAAGGATCTCTCCGACAATCTGCTCAATCAATTGCTGATTCATTTAGTTCACGCCTTTCTACTATGTCAGCAGTGATTATTCACTTTTTGGTAACATCAGTTCTAATTCATTATGTGGTCTTGGGATCACGTGAACAGAAAGTAATTCGCCGACACGTTGTGCAGAAGCTGCACCTGCATCTGTTGCTGCTTTTACTGCGCCTACGTCGCCACGTACCATAACAGTTACAATTCCGCCGCCTACATGTACTTTACCTACTAAATTTACGCTTGCTGCTTTCACCATTGCGTCTGCCGCCTCAATTGCCCCGATTAACCCTTTAGTTTCTACCATTCCTAATGCTGTACCTTCTCTATTCATAATAAATTCCTCCAATTAGTGTTTTATTTTGTAAGTTGTTTAACAATTTCACTGACTAAGTTCTGTACTAATGCCGGATCAATGTTGTTGTTTGTTGAAGCTGATACATTATTCATTACACTGGAAACAAGCTGATCATTTGAGCTGTCCACAGGTTCTGAGTGCTTCGGCAACTGAACTTCTTTTGTACCGTATGCCATCCGCTTAATGTTCAGCAAATGCTTAGCTGTAACGTTATCGGATGTAATATTGCCGCCAAATGTTCCGCATCCTAATGTGAGCGACGGCATCAGGCCTGTCGTTCCGCCAACTGCACCAATGGAAGCCATCGTGTTGACTAAAATACGTGAAACCGGCATTTCCATGGCAAATTCACGAGCCACTGCATCAATTTCCGTATGAATTGCTAAGCTGTGCCCGCGTCCACCAAGGTTCAGCAAGTCGAGACATACTTCTTTCGAATGCTTCACACCATCGACGACATACATAGCGAAAATCGGTGATAATTTCTCCAATGAAAACGGTACGTCTTTGCCCACTTTTGTTTCCATCCCGATCATCAAGCGAGTGCCTTCCGGTAAAGAAATACCTGCCATTTTGGCGATGAACTGCGGGCTCTTACCGACTACTTTCGGGTTCACCTTACCCGGTACCGGGGAGATGACACCTTCCATAATTTTCTTCTCTTCATCCGATAAAATATATGCGCCATTTTTCTTCAGCTCACGCGTAACGAGATCAACGACGTGCTTATCAACAACAATTGCTTGTTCTGTTGCACAAATCGTTCCGTAATCGAATGATTTACTGTCGACGATATCTTTTACCGCTTTTTCAATCTTTGCTGAACGTTCAATATAGACCGGTACATTACCAGGACCTACACCGTATGCCGGTTTACCCGAGCTATACGCAGCTTTAACGAGCGCGCTACCACCTGTTGCAATGATGAGATTGACATCTTTATGCGACATTAGTTGCTGCGTCGCCTCCATTGAAGCCAGTGTGAGACACTGGATCAAACCTTCAGGGGCACCTGCCGCAACCGCTGCTGCGTCACATACTTTTAATGCTTCATGTGTACATTCAACTGCATATGGATGTGGACTCACCACGATGGAATTTCGTGTCTTCAATGAAATCAACGTTTTGAAAAACGCTGTAGATGTTGGATTCGTTGTGGGGATGATAGCCGCAACTACGCCAAACGGAGCAGCGATCTCCACGACTTTATTCATATGGTCTTCTTTAATCACACCGACTGTTTTCAAGTCTTTGATGCTTTCATAAACATCTCGGGAGCCCACTTCATTCTTGATTTTCTTATGAGCTGCTACCCCCATACCCGTTTCATCTACTGCCATTTGCGCGAGGCGACCCGACTGTTCAAAGGCCGCGTCGGCAACAGCTTTCACAATCTTGTCTACTTGTTGCTGAGTATAGCCCATGAATTTCTCTTGTGCTTCCTTTGCAGTTTGGACGGCCGTGCGCATTTGTTGCAAAGCCAATAAATCATTATCTAGTAATTGAACCAAATCAAAACACTCCTTTCTGCATGCTAAACTATTAATAACTTAGCGGATGATCCGCCATGTTCTGTATCGCTTCCCTGAACGCATCGGCTGCTGCCTTGCAAGAAGATTGACTACCTGTCAGCAGACCACCGCCGAAGTTTGTTTCGGAGGGAGGTGCATAGAGTACACAAAGTGTGACGTCCGCAGCTTTGAGAGCAGCATCCAAACCGATGACGGCTTCAACAGGTGGTGCAATCAAGTACGCCAACGACTGTCCATAGGGTACATTTGCCATGTCAGCTAAATAACTTCCGCAGCTGGAGATCGTATGCGCATATAACGCATGATCTGGATTTCCGTTAATCGTTTCAAAATAAGCTTCATGCTCTATCGTTATACGGATCGAATCCAAACCACTTTTTACTTCTTCTGGTGACGAACCTGCAATGATTCCAATAAATTCACCGGATAGCGGTCCAGAAGAATGTGCTGAGCCCGCGTAAAAGCTTTTTGCGTAGACCACTTCCACATCACTATGCTTCGTTGCTGCATCAATTGCAGTATAGCCGACGTCATCAATTGTCGTTGTCACCAAACCCAAGCTACGCTGGTTAGGTCTCAATTTAAATTTCTCAGCTAGTTCCGGACTGACGTTTGAAATGACTTGCATCGACAATATGTCTGCATAGACTTTCATTTGTCCTCCCCCTTCCTTAACTTTCTTTTTGAACAAGCGATACACCGCTCGCTTCATATTTTAAGATTTTCTGAATAATCGTCCCAAGAAATGCGCCAGCTTCAACAGGAGGAATTCCACCTTTATGGATATTGGAAATGACCATACGATCTGCTTCAATCGTGCCATGTCTTGGTTTATAGCACATATACGCACTTAGCGACTCTGCGGATACAAGACCTGGACGTTCACCGATCAGCATGACCACAACATCAGGTTGCAATAGCTCCCCGATATCATCCATTACAGCAACTCGACCTTTATCCACATAAAATGTCGTACCCATTTCGATATTCAAGTTGTTAAGTGATTGTTCCAATGACAAGTAAACGTCTTCCAAATTTTCTTCAATTGCTTTCGCACTCAATCCATTTGACGCAACGATTTGTACGACGGGTGACTTCTTACAACGCTCTTGGATCAGAGACCTCGACTCGTCCGAAAGCTTTCTACCCAGGTCCGGGCGTCGAATGTACTCTTCTTTATCCGCCACTCGGGATTGCACTTGAAATAACCCCAGTTGCTCAAGCAAGTTATCCGGTACCTCCCCGTAGACCGCGTCGACTGCTGCCGCATGATCCAGTCGGAACTGTAGCCATGTCTTCGTCTTCGGACGTGAACCTGCACGCCCAACCCCTATCCTAGCTGGCGTTTTCTTACGATATTCTGCCAGCTGATCTTCTTCAGGACTTGTTTGTGGTTTTGACTTCGTATGACTATACGCCGTCGTTGGCTTGGGCTTTACATTGGATATATTCCGCTTCGGCTCTTCCGTCGTACTATGGAATGTCACCGCTCCACTAGGAGAGCGTTTTTCCGTTTCCACTTCCACATGTCCAATAGGTTGCTTCGAATACAGCTCTACTTTCTTTTCGTTCGTTGGCTGCTGTACTGTTTGACTACTACTTGCAGCCTCCAATTTTTCCACGACCATTTTTGTGATTTGCTGAATTAATTCCTCATTCAAGTCCATCCACCTCCTATCGATTGAAGAGTGTGAGATCTCCGGCACGTTTACTCAGCATGCCATTTTCATAAATCCCCATCTTTTCAAGCCATTTCAAGTATTCAGGCGCTGGTGTTTTGCCCATTGTCCGAAGAACCGTCGCCACGTCATGGTAGCTCATAGACTGGTAATTCAGCATCACGTCATCGCCCATCGGTGCTGCGATGATGAAGTTCACACCTGCCGCTGATAATAAAATACTTAGATCTTCGATGTCATTTTGATCTGCTTTAATATGGTTCGTATAACAAATATCTACACCCATCGGTAAGCCGTGCAGCTTACCCATGAAGTGATCTTCAAGGCCAGCACGGATTACTTGCTTGCTGTTATATAAATATTCCGGTCCGATAAATCCGACAACCGTGTTGACGATGTACGGATCATAATGTCGTGCAAAGCCGTAGTTCCGTGCTTCCATAGTTACTTGGTCTACGCCATAATGCGCTTCAGCCGATAATTCAGATCCTTGTCCTGTTTCAAAGTATAATGTTTGAGGGCCAGTACCCGTCCCCATTTTTAGCGATAAGTCTTTTGCTTCAGCAATCAATTCTGCTGAAATACCAAATGAACGGTGAGCTTTTTCTGTTCCTGCGATACTTTGGAAGATCATATCAGCAGGCGCCCCTTGTTCAATTGCTTTCATCTGTGTCGTAACGTGTGCGAGCACACAGTTTTGCGTCGGTATTTCCCATTCATCGATAAAATCTTTCGTTGCATTCAACACACGCTTTACACTCTCTACGGAGTCATCTACGGGATTGACCCCAATTACCGCATCACCGATCCCGTAAGACAAGCCTTCTTTTAACGAAGTGATAATCCCATCAATATTGTCTGTCGGATGATTCGGTTGCAAACGGGAAGATAACGTGCCTTTTTGGCCAATTGTAATATTACATGTTGATAAGATTTCGATTTTATTGGCCGCGTGTACTAAGTCGAGATTGGACATTAGCTTGGTGACGGCTGCGATGACTTCCGAAGTCAATCCGCGGCTGAGTCGCTTTAATTCACGGTCGCCTACTTCATTACTCAAAATATATTCACGTAGTTCAGCGATACTCCAGTTCTGGATTCCACTGTAAACTTTTTCATTTATATCATTTTCAATAATCAGTGAGACTTCGTCGCTTTCGATCGGAATCAGTGGATTGTTACGAATATCGCTCACAAGCAACTCACTGACGACTGTTTTAGCAGCGATTCTTTCTTGCACCGTTTCCGCTGCAATTCCTGCGAGGCGATCACCGGATTTCTCTTCGTTCGCTTTTGCTAGTACTTCTTTTAGGTCATGGAACACATATCGTTCGCCGCCTAGTGTAGTGGATAAATTCACGTACGAGACCTCCTTTACGTTGTGTGAAAAGTTAAGGTTTTTACAACGACCGGTACGACACCTGAAGTGAGCGCATTGCCTATATCGATGTAATCCCCCGTTTCCACATTAATTTGATCTATACAAATAATGCTTTGTTTCACTTGTAATGCCGCTAAAGTTTGACCAATCACTTTAGCGTGATCGGATTGAATGACCAGAATAATCGGTTGTTCTGGACATGGCCGTTCGTTCATAATTTGAACAATTGCTTTGGCTAGCTTCTGCACATCGCGGAATCCTAGATATGGAAGATTGGACAGATAGAGCGCGAAGTTTTGTCCTTCTTTTGCAGAGTCATATAAAGTAACCGCTTGCTGTACAGCATCTTCGAAGTGGAGTAACCCCGCTTCAAGATTTTCTTCAAAATCATATTGGTAAATCGGAATGTTCTTTAATGGCAACTCATGGGGCGCAACTTGTATCGTAGCTCCGCTAATTTCAGTAGTCTGGGTCCCAGCTCCCAATACAGTCGCTCGCACAGTCTCTACTGGCTCCTGCCAAGTAAAGTGTTGCAGTGATGTGTTTTTCAGTAGTGCTTCTGCGAGTTGAATTCCAATATCGTTGTATTGTGCTTCTTGGACTTCATCAGACGCATGATGATACATACATTCGGAAATACCACCTGAAAAGACGATTGTATCGACTGATTGCAGCCAGTTTGGTTCATGTCCGAGTAATAGTACTTGATCCTGTGCATGAACTTCTTTTTTCAATATGCGCGCCATCGCTTCAGCCATATATGTCGTTACGAATGAAACAGCTGGCGCATTTTGCGGATCACCGACTTGTAACGTATAGCCTTGGTCTTGCAATAACCGTTCGACTGGCCGTGAAATTGTACGGACTTTTCCGTTTTCAAATTCAATCAATCTGCCGCCGATATGCATCGTGCATGTACCGAGAAGTTGTTGGTCTTTGAACACTGCAATATTAGCCGTTCCTCCACCAATGTCTATATTGGCGATTACTCGGCCACTTTTTCTAGACAATTCAAAGCTGCCTGATCCTTTTGCTGCGATGATGCCTTCTAAGTCTGGTCCTGCCGTTGCTACGAGGAAGTCACCTGCTTCATCAGACAAAAGGTGTAACATTTCACTGGCATTCCGCTTGGTAGCAGTTTCACCCGTAATAATGACAGCTCCTGTTTCGATTTGGGAAGGTTGAATTCCTGCTTTGTTATATTCTGAGCGTATAATCTGTTGGACACCTGCTACGTCAATCGTCACTGCATCTTGCAATGGCGTTCGGAATACTGGGCTTTTGTATAGTATTTCTTTGTCTGTAATTTCTATTCTTGGCACATGTGTTGCGCCTGCCACATTACGTAGGGAGAATCGACTGATAATCAGTTTCGTCGTGCTTGTGCCAATATCAATTCCTGCACTAATAATAGTTTCGTGCCTATTGAAATTGCTCACTCCCACACCCCTTTCTGATTACTTCTTTCCAACGCCTGTTGGAGCTAGACGGCGTCCTGCGCTTTTGATTACATCTAGTTCCGGACGCCAGTCCCTCGGATCGTTTCAGTCTTACCGATAAAGTGCAAAGTATGCACTTTGTCGAAAAGCCTTCCCACGCCTGTCGGGGCTAGACGGCGTCCTGCACTTTTGATTGCATCTAGTTCCGGACGCCAGCCCCTCGGATCGTTTCGGTCTTTCCGATAAAGTGCAAAGTGCGCACTTTGTCGGAAAGACCTCCAACGCCTGTCGGGGCTAGACGGCGTCCTGCACTTTTGATGTAAAAAAGACGCCTTTACAAAGCCATGGATTTTCCCACGGGATGTAAAGGCGCCTTTGCCGTTTTATTTACTTGTCTGAAATTTACTATATCAAATTCCTACTTACCTGTAAAGAAGATTAGCCTAGAAAGATCAAGTGCTCGTCGGCTGTTGACTCGACGTAATGCCGCATTGCTTGAAGGTCGTTCAGCTTTGTCAATTCCTTAAGATGTTGGACTCCCATGCCCGTTACAGAGGAAACCATGACGATAGGTCCTTCGCTCATAACCGTTTTGAGCATGCCAAGTGAACGGTCTATATCCGCTTCAGGGAGGTCGCATTTGGTGATGACACCAATCGGCAATTTAGGGATTCCCATGCTAAAACCTGGTGGGAAGATCATCTTTTCGCTCGTTGCATCCTGCAAATACAGTACGTGCGTCACTTCAAGCGCGGTAGCCATAATATTTTTGTAGAACATTGGATTTTCTGTGTATTCTCCTGGCGTATCAACAATCCAATCATAATAACTGAGCGTTTGCGTCTTGAAAGCTTCTACTTTTCGGCCCAATAAAGCATTTGTTAATGTAGACTTCCCCGCCCGTACTGCACCGATTAGCATTGCCTTGTTTCGCATCGGCCTCACTCCTTATGATTTTGTAATTTCAGATGGCGTATAACTTAACTTCTCCGATAGAAATCGGTTAATCTCCAGCATAGCCATCTCTACTTCTGAGACACTGCCTACAATGACAAGGCTACCTGTAAATCGATCGAGAAATCCAATGCGGACATTCGCTGCTTTCGTTGCCAAGTCTCCCGCAATAATGACTGTTTCACTTGGTGTACACGTAAGAATACCTAAGGCACCCGCTTCCTGTATACCTAACTTCTGAAACATATCGGAATCAGGATTAGCAATCAAATGACTAAGTGTAATCTGTTTTCCTGGAACGAATTCCTGTATAAACCGTTTCTTTTCTTCGCTCATTATACACACTCCCTGTTTATATTTTTATGCTTTAGCCGCAGGAGCTTCTGGTTCAACGTTTTCCGTTTCGTACTCACCCTTTTTAATAATTCCAGCTTCACGATCTTGCTTTTCTAGCCTTAATGCCGTTGGTACAGATAGCTTGTACGCAATGATAACTGCGATGATTCCCGCACTCAACTTACCTAGTATAACCGGTAAAATAATATTCGGCTGGAAATTCGCTGTGAAAGATAAGTGATCACCCAGCAAGAACGCCGCACATACTGCGAATGCGATGTTAATCACTTTGTCTTTCGGTCTCATATAGCGAACTAACGAGAACATCGCTAAGATATTCGCGACAGTTGCAAGTAGACCTGCACTGCCTTCAGGCGAAAGCCCAATTTTCTTTCCAGCAGCTTCCAAAGGTGTTCCCATATACTTTCGAATCAAGTAAATCATTGGGAAGGCACCTGCTAACATAATACCAATATATCCAGCCGTTTCAAGCGCACGGAACTGATCGGCTTTATCCGCCATAATGGGATCGAATCCCCAAACGCCAAAGATTTTAGTGAAGATCCCTGTAAATATTTCAACGATAGAGAACACTAACACCAGTTTAATAGCTGCATCCATCACACGGCCAAACAACATAAACCCGTTAATCATAATACGCGGGACGAATTTCAGTCCAACCGCAATTAAGACAACAAATAGTAATAATGGCAATAAGTTTATGAAAATTTGTAAATAACCAATTGCAAACTCATAATTAGATGTTGCAGTCGTGCTGATCACATCACGCACATCCGTATTGAATAAGACAACTAAAACAGACGCAATGAAAGCACCGATCGGAATGGTCAGTACACCCGACATGATACCAAGTGCCATATATTTATGGTCCCGTTTATCAAGCATCGCAAGACCCATCGGAATGGAGAATACAATCGTTGCTCCCGACATGAAACCGACGATTAATGCCATGATCCATCCTTCATTTGTTACTTTTAACGCTTCCGCTAACTGGTATCCACCCATATCTGAAGCTAGAATCGTCGTTGCGGCAATTGCCGGATCTGCCCCGATCGAGTTGAAAATCGGACCGATAAATTTACTGATGAACCATGTTAAGTATGGAATCGATGCCATAATTCCTGCCGCGGGAACGAAGATATGTCCTACCGCGTGTAATCCAGACATAAATTCCTTACCCAATCCCTCTTCAGGATTCTTTATTGAAGCAAATGCCCCTGCAATTGCACAGGCCATGATGATATATACAATGACTGTACCGATCATTTCCATTTAAATTTCCCCCTCTACTATCCTATTGTGACATCATCTACGTGTATTAATTCACTAGCCACCACCTTTAAATCTTTAAACAACTCGCAAAAAAGAAGACAAAAAGACGCTTAAAGAAAGTTTCTCTTTAAGCGCCTTTGCTTAGATCTATTTACTTGTGCGAATCTATAATTTCCATGGCAAGTGACTCCATTGTCATTTGCCGTGACATACTCGTATCACGCATTTTTTTAAATGCTTGTTGCTCGGTTAAGTGCTCTGTATTCATCAATATACCTTTTGCTCGTTCCACAACTTTCCGCTTTTCCACTTGCTGCTTCGCATGCTGAATGCTGTCCTTTAATCTCTTAGCTTTACTGGATTGATGAAGTGCCACTTCAATTGCAGGAATTAAACTAGCTTCAGAAATAGGTTTAACTAAATAACCGACCACATTGTCCTGCTGAGCCTTTTCCACGAATTCCTTTTGACTGTATGCAGTAATGATTAAAACTGGTATATCCAGTTGCTCTCCAATGATTCGGCTCGCTTTCAGCCCATTCATCTTCGGCATTTTAATATCCATCAATATTAAATCAGGTTTATGCAAAAAAGCCAACTCTATCGCTCTGTCTCCGTCACCAGCTTCCCCAACGACTTCATAGCCATGGTCTTGCAAGGTCATTTTCAGGTCCATGCGAATAATTGATTCATCTTCTGCTATCAAGATTCGTTTACTCATCAAAAGTTTCCACCTCCGCACCCACTGGAAAACTGATTACTGCATGAGTCCCAATTTCCCTAGGCACATATAGAAACTCTCCATTCAAGTCATTGGTTACCAAATTGTGGATAATTTCCGTACCAAGCGAAGTTTGCGGATTCTTCATTCCAACGCCGTTGTCGGAAACGTGAAGTTCCACAAAATCATGATCTACGATAAATTCCACGTCAATAGTTCCCTCTTCTTTGTCTTGAAATGCATGCTTTAGAGAGTTTTGTATGAGCTCATTAATGATCAGCGCTATTGAAACCGCTTTCTTAGATGTTGTTATTATTTTATTGCTATTTGGCTCAATAATCAAGTCTACTTTTAAATTGTATTCATTTAGCACCATCGTGGAGCAAATTTTCCTCGTCAAATTTATAATGTTCACATCATCGTCGTCTGCATCTTCCTTCGTGAGGATAATTTCATAAACTGAGGATATACTGTATATCCGGTTAAGCGTTTCCTCAAAAGCAGATCGGCTTTCAGCTGGTAATCCATTACGCATTTGCAATCTTATCAAGCTTGCCACAGTTTGCAAATTATTTTTAACCCGATGATGAATTTCTTTAATGACAACGGATTTCATCATTAATTCTTTTTCCTTCGTTCGAAGTTCAGTAATATCTTGGACAATCAACAGCGTTTCTTGAGATTTGTTTTTTTCACGCATTCTTATTTTTTTTACAATTAAGCTTTTATTTTGAATCGTCATCTCAAAGACAAACACATCTTCTTTATTTTCATAAACTGCATGCAAAAACGGTAATATTTCCAATAAATTACGATTCAGCACATCATCTTTGCCACTCATTTCAGATATCAGCTTTAAACCCGAAGGATTCGCGTATACTAACCGATTACTAGCATCCGTCAAAATAAGCATTTCCATCAATAAATCTGAGACTACGCCAAGTCCCGAATTCGTCATTTGGTCCTCTGCCGTTTCTGTAACTACCGAAAATCTTTTGATGTCATCACTCTGTTGCGGTGAAATGACTCGTTTCTCAGATATCAATACACCAATCACTTGATGAAATGTGTTTTTAATGGGTACCACAGTCTGATGCACCAAGATACCTTCTTGCGTCATTGCTTGCTGTATGATCGATTTCTTTCCGTTACGATAGGAATAAAACACACCTGGCTCAAAAGATTCAAAAACAATCTTACCAATGACAGAGTTAGTATACAGTGGAGTACTACCAACTGGAAAAGCTTCCGCAACGACGATTGCCTGATTACTTGGTTTTAATTTACAATCAATAAACATGTACGAATCAGATAGATCTGCATAGGTTTGTAGGCTAAACGCCATCTCCTGAAGAATCTTCACATCTTGACTAGTTAGTTCGGTATGCTGTTTACAGAGTTGTTCTACTGTTGCTTTTACCAATATGCCACGACCTTATAATGAGGAATGCGATTTCCCCTACTTTGTAAAAACAGTATAAAACGGTTAGCGAGAGAGGTCAATTGACAGGTTCGATGTCGACCAAAGTGTTTCAAGGAATTCATCCACCTTTCTCTTATACTCTTCTTGTTCCATCACGAATGCTTCACCGTGATTGGCATCATCTACTAAAAACAATTCTGCATCGCTTTTTGTCTTCTCATACAGCTCTTTTGTCATTTCTGTCGGCACGAATGTATCCGCATTACCATGGATATATAAGATCGGTACAGTCGCACGCTGAACCGCGCTCAACGCATCCGCTTCCTTCAATGAATATCCTGCTCTGGCACTCGTCAGTAAACTCATATTGTCGAGTAAAGGAAAGGCTGGTAAATGAAACATTCGATCCAATTGATAAGCAAAGAGCTGATAGACGGATTGGTACGGACTATCTGCAATAATTGCTTTCACTTGTTTCGGTAAGTTTTCACCGCTCGCCATCAATACTGTTGCAGCACCCATAGACAAACCGTGATAGATCACTTGTGTCTGAGTGCCCATTTCTTCGACAAGCAACTCCGTCCAATCCATCACGTCTAGACGATCAGGCCAACCAAATCCATAATAATCACCACCGCTTTTTCCATGTCCTCTAGCATTCGGCATGAAAATGTTATGGCCGAGTTCCTCATGATAATATTGACCGTATAACCCCATTTGTTTGGCACGCCCTAAATAGCCATGTGTCAGAATCACCAATTTGTCGGTAGGCTGTTTAGCAGCTAAGTAATAACCCGTCAAATCTACACCATCTCTTGATGGCATATGCATTTCTTCAAATTCCTGTTGTTCTACCCAATCGATCCAGTCTCCATTTAAAAACACATCCATAGTTTCGGCCGATACTTTCAAATCTGCATTGCCCGTCAGGAAATCTTTCGGTCCACGCTTAATCGCCAAGTTGTAAAAGAAAAAACTTCCTGCTATTTGAAAAATGACGAAGAAAGCAACTAGTAAGACGATAACCTTTTTCCATCTAATTTTCTTCATTCTATATCCTCGTTTTCTTTGTAGTAACATTTACTCTTAGTATACAGCGAATGCGAAGAATACGTTAGGCCTATTTCATGAGAAAAACCCCAGTAGTTGGATTACAACTACTAGGGAACGCCTCATTCACTATTTTCGTATCTTACTTCTTATCGTTATTTTCTTCTTTCTCGGTAGCCTTATCTGCCCGTTTGTAATCTTTGGCATACAACACTTCCTGAGCGGATGAAAGGCCGTTGTTCTTATCAGTCAGTGTTTTGTGTGGTTGTTTGTTTTCACTCATATCTCAACACTCCTTTCCATCTTACTTTTAGTATTCCACTTATTCGTCAAATTAAACACGGAGAGTCAGTTATCGTTCTTTGGTTTTCTTGTTGAAACATCGTATACTAACTGCATAAGGGGCTGATCAACATGAATTTTCATATGACAGAACACGGTTTTGACACGGAGACGGAATTCGGCACATTACACATTTCATCAAATGAAGAAAAAGGGTTTCGGCCTTATCAGCTGATGGTTGCATCTATCGCAGCTTGCGGTGGCGGTGTCATGCGTAAAGTCCTTGATAAAATGCGCGTGCCAGCAGAAGACATTGCAATTGAAGTAAAAGAAGTGGTGCGCTCCCAAGATGATGCAAGTCGCCTGATGAAGATCCATCTTCATTTTACTGTTATCGGATCGGACGTTACAGACGAAAAAATGCCACGAGTCATGGAGCTAACAGAGAAAAATTGTTCTATGTTACAATCCGTAATAGGTTGTATTGATATTGTGAAAACGTACGAGATGGGTACGAAATAAGTTTCAATGATCCGACAAGAGAGTTCTTCCTTTTGTCGGTTTCTATGTTTAAAGGACCTTATTTTACCATTAAAATTCCTGTATAATGAATAGAATACCTAAAGGAGGTCTACTTATATGAAGAATAAACTAGTCGGGGTGTTAGCAGCTTTATTGATTTTTGCAGCAACACCATTTCAGGCGCATGCGGCCACACCATTTTCTGACGTAGACAAGCATTGGGCAAAGAAGGAAATCATGTATTTAGCTGACCGTAATATCATTGGAGGGTTTCCAGACGGTACTTTTAAACCAAATGATCCCATTACACGGGCGCAGGCATCTTCCATGCTCATCAAAGCATTGAAAATTCCATTGGTTAAAAATCCTACAGTGCAATTCAAGGACGTCTCGAAAAAGTCTTCCTATTATCAAATTCTTGCAACAGTGAATGAAAAAGGCATCATGCGTGGAGATAACGGCTTCATGCGTCCTGGTGAAGACACTTCACGAGCTCATATGGCTGCGATCATTCGTCGTTCATTTAACATACCTGTCGATCATCAAGCGACATTTGTAGACGTTTCTCCGGCCCATTGGTCATTCCCTGATATTAATGGGATTGCAAAAAAAGGAATCACTGGCGGTTCAGAAGGTAAATACATGCCGACTAACTCCGTGACACGTTCTCAGTTCTCAGCATTTTTAGTGCGTGCATTAGACGACTCTATGAAGTTGCGTGACTACCATTCCTATGTGAGTGTTAAAGGTAAAACGGTTGAACAAAATGGTTTTACTTATACTATTGCAAAAGACAAAAATTCTACTAAGCTATTTAAAGAGAATAAAAAGGCAGGAACACGTTCAGCAATCTTAGATAGCGCGACTATGCCAGATAACGGAATCAACCGAATACTGCTCATGGCGGGCTATCAAATGGTCCTATACAATGATGAAATATATATTCCGTATTGGAACTCGATCAATGCAGGAAATAAAATGCCGGCAAATTATAATCTAGTGAAGTTGAACGTCAATGACTGGAGTTACACGATCGGTAGTATTCCAATCGATCAAAAGTTCCGTAATATGTTCATTTGGAATGATCGGATCTACTATACACTTGAAAAGAATAAAGACCGCGTTTTCGATTCCAAATTTGATCCTACTACACCACTGGATGATCCATTGACGTTGTATTCAGTTACAATGGACGGGAAAAACAAAAAGACCTTATTGAACTTTGACGCGCGTGTTATTTTCGATGAAGTGGAAGCTACTACGAAAACCAATCAAGTCAGTCAAAACAATAAGTCTGTAGCATTCGACCTTTCTACGATGTATTATTTCAACAAAACAGGTGTGTATAAATATAATTTATTAGATAAAAAAACAAGCAAGGTTTCCAACGTTCTTGCGAAAGATATGGAAGTTACCGCTACACAGTTATTGGTGACCGATCAAGCTGGTAAGAAACATACACTTAAGAAATAAAAAAAATGGCTGGGACATAACTATCTCACACCGTTTCCCTGCACTCCGAAAGGCACGCTTTCCGAGGGGCGTGGCTTGAGCCAAGCGAACAACGTAGGGTTCGCTTTGCCGTATTTCTGTGTACTTTGCAGAAATTAAGGCACTTGTCCAGGGTCTCAAGACGCACGCTGATCCCTCAGGAGTCGGCCTTTCTCCGTTCCGGTACACTCTGTTACTCTAAAAAATATTTACTGATAAGAACAGAAAAAAAGCGTAAGGGACATTCCCTTACGTTTTTTCTGTTCTGTCTCAACCTCATTTTTTCTATCAATTTATAACGAGCTTAGCAACCATCCGAATCAATAATTGTCCAATGAAAAACGGAATAGCCGTTAGCAAGATGACCACATCTCGGCCAAATGGCTTGAACCACCCACCATCGTCTGAGATGAAATTCATAGCCAATAGTAAAGATACTATGGCTGTAATTATATTAATGAGTAATATATAACGAACCTTTATGGCACGAGATAAAATACCTGTTATCACAATATATAAAACACATACTACCAATAAATATGATGCATCTTCTCGCTTCATATACTGACCATACTCATAGAAATGAAATAGAAATGGCGCTGGGATCAAATTCATAACGAGCCATACTATGTTCAAATATTTTTTCACAATTACTTCATCACTCCCATTAGTTAAGGGTAAAAAATGCACTGTATATTTAGTCGGATTAGTGAACCTTCACATTCCTCATATACTTTCACGGTTTTTTCACCGGCACGTAACCGACGATCTCTACCAATTTCTGTCCTTGCGGTGAAGTGATCCATTCAATAAATTTTTCCACATTCGGATTTTCTGTGCCTGCTGTAATGACGTAAAACTCAGAGGCAATTGGATATTCATCACTTCGGATGGTTTCTTTCGTCGGCTCTACTCCATCGATTGCAAGCAATTTAATCTCCTCATTGCCCACCATCTCCGTTGAGTAATAGCGGAATGTATAGCCAATAGCATTCGTATAATTTCGATACTTTGAAACTTCCGATATGATACCACCCATTCCTTCGGCTACATTTTCTTTTGGAGCATCCATAATTGGAGTATCTCCCATCAGCCGTTCCAAACCAGTCTGACTACCACTATCTGCCGGTCGTTGGAATGCTCGAATTGATTCATTTTTGCCTCCAACTTCTTTCCAATTTGTGATTTTCCCTGCATAGATATCTTGGATTTGTTTTAATTCTAGATGATCAAC
This sequence comes from Sporosarcina ureae, assembly GCF_002082015.1. Lineage (GTDB taxonomy): Bacteria > Bacillota > Bacilli > Bacillales_A > Planococcaceae > Sporosarcina > Sporosarcina ureae_A. The sequence continues at coordinate 1,842,986 of NZ_CP015109.1, forward strand.
AGGGTTCTTTTGATTGACAAAAAAGACAAATGCTTCTCGACCAACCGGTGTTAAGTTCAGCTCAAGACCTTGTTTTTCTGCCACTTTCATTTGGGCGTCGGAAGGAGCTGCTGCAAAAATCATATCTACCTTGCCAGAAAACAAATTCTCATAAGCAACAGGGGTTGTATTGACCATTACTTCACTATCATACGGATTGTATTCTTTTGTAGGATAGACTGCCTGAACAAATGCTGCATATAGCGGATATAGCGCAGTAGCACCATCTATTTTCGGTAATTCGTCTTTCAGTTCGAGTGTAGCAGCTTCATCAAGTACAGCCAGCTTTGATTCCTGTCCAATCGTAAACGGTTCATAATAATGTACCTCCACTTCGGCATTCACTATAGATATACTTTCCTTATACATATGCATGATTGGCCAAACTGCCGCTCCGATTATCACTGCTCCAGCAATAATGCTGAACGACCTTTTACGTTGTTTCGTGTTGAAGAAATGAAAAATCATCATGACGATCCACACATATAAAAGGATTACTGCACTAAGTGCTAACGGAATAAAGTGAATCAATCCCGTAAACAACAAATATAATAATCCCATTCCTGTGAAAAATAATAATGCCAGCAATAAAAGTACTGCAAATGCTATGGGTGCAATCATACGCGTTCCTCCCTTTTACTTTCGGCTCAGTTCCTCCAACCGATGCCATGCCTCGTTTTCATCAAATGAACTATACCAACGATAATGCTCCCCATCCAAAATACGAAAGTGCTGACTAATTACGTTTTTCTGTAAACGGAAACGGCCTTTTGTTGCCAATTCACGCCACCATACTTTACCGCCCATCGATTGATCTATCCGACGATCAATACCGTCATGTGCGATTGTTTCCAGTACTTCCAGTGGATCTCCGCCGACTGCCGCTTGCAATACGTCACTATCTCGAAATAATGCACAGACAGCGACAACAGCTGTCCAACTGGCCATTGCTCTCGCTTTTTCGATTTGGATCAATGTCTTTTTAGAAAGCCCTAGAACATCTGCCATCTTCTGTTGGGAATATTCTTTCTCTAAACGGATCACCCGTAACTTTAATGAAATCAGTTCTATTAATTGTTGCTGGTTCACAAGATCACCCCGGGGTTACATTTTATATCTATTGGTGTAATATTACACCAACACTTTTGTATATGCAACCAAATTTTCAAAACTCTCTGTTAACCATACAACTATCGATTCTTTCTTAAAATTATGATAAGATTTATTGACTTTGTGATTTAGTAAAAGAAACGAGGACTCTTATGAAACAGCGTGAACAATGGACATCCAAGATTGGTTTTATTTTAGCGGCTGCCGGCAGTGCCATCGGTCTAGGTGCAATCTGGAAGTTTCCTTATATGGCTGGTACGAACGGCGGTAGCGTGTTTGTGCTGTTATTTATCATTTGTACATTATTAATCGGTCTACCGATTTTATTAGCTGAATTTGTTATCGGACGAAGAGGACATGCAGATGCTGTGACTTCTTTGAAGAATTTATCCACAGGACGCAGTTGGGGATGGGTCGGATGGATGGGACTTGCCTCTTCTTTCATTATCCTGTCTTTTTACAGTGTTGTCGGGGGTTGGATTTTATCGTATTTAGCTCGAGCCTTTACGTTTACATTAGGTGGGCTGGATTATGGTGATCTGTTTAATACAACAATCGCGAATCCATGGGAAGTATTATTGGCACAAGCATTATTTATGGCACTAACGATCTTCATCGTTCAAAGCGGGATCCGTGGAGGTATTGAACGGGCTAGCCGCTGGATCATGCCTTTATTATTCTTATCATTCATTGTATTGGCGATTCGTTCGCTGACACTAGATGGCGCGATGGAAGGTGTGCGTTTTCTATTCGTACCAGATTGGAGTTATTTTAACGGAACTACATTCCTCGTGGCGTTAGGACAGGCATTCTTTTCGCTGAGTGTCGGTGTGACAGCGATGATGACCTACGCTTCCTATCTTTCAAAAGAAGAGAAGCTTGGACAGTCTGCATTTAATGTCTCGATACTGAACATAGGAATTTCTATCTTAGCGGGACTTGTTATTTTCCCTGCTGTTTTCGCCTTAGGACATTCACCAGAAGCAGGCCCCGGATTGATTTTCGTCATTCTACCGGCTATTTTCAATGAAATTCCGTTCGGCAGTGTGTTTTTAATCATCTTCTTTTTCTTGATGCTGTTTGCCACACTGACTTCTGCTATCGCAATGCTCGAAATCGTAGTTTCTACAGGCATACGCAAGAAGCATGATAGACGAAAACGTGCTTCGTGGGTGTTTGGTGGGCTAATCTTTTTAGTCGGTATTCCAAGTGCATTGTCATTTGGTTTGCTATCTGATGTGAGTATTTTCGGCAATTCCATTTTCGATTTTGCCGATTTGCTGACGAGTAGAATTGCCATGCCGCTCGGGGCACTCGCTGTGTCTCTATTTGCTGGCTTCGTGCTGACAAAAGAAGATACTGCGGAGGAGCTAGGAATGCATCCAGCTCTTCACTCGTTGTGGAAAGTGATTGTGCGCTATTTCGCACCTATTGCGATCGTCGTCATTTTCTTTACTTGGGTTCTAGGTATGTAAAAAGCACGCTGGAGAATTTCTCCTGCGTGCTTTTCTTTATATAATCTAGATGTCGGGTTAATGGAAAGGAACCGTTGATCGACGACTTTCTCACCCTGTAGCTTTTCTTCTTTTAGATATGCTTCATAAGCGTCTCTGCCACTTGCGTCAATCCCGCTAAGTCGTCTTCCGTGAAGCGATTTAGCTCAGGGCTATCGATGTCAAGTACACCAAACACTTCTCCATCTTTAATCAGGGGCACTACAACTTCGGAACGAGACGCTGCGTCGCATGCGATATGGCCTGGGAATGCGTTAACGTCTGGTACGACTAAACCTTTTTTCGTCTTTGCAACTGTTCCACAAACACCTCTACCAAGCGGTATACGTATACATGCCGGTAATCCCTGGAACGGGCCGAGCACGAGTTCATCGTCATCCATCAAGTAAAAACCAACCCAGTTGATGCGATCGAAGAATTGATTGAGTAATGCAGATGCGTTGCTTAAGTTTGCGTATACATTTGGCTCTCCAGACAAGAGTGCATCTAGCTGTGTTGCAAGTTGTGCGTATTTCTCTTGTAGGTTATTTGAATAATCAATAGGTGTGTACATAGTAATTCCCTGCTTTCTGTGTGTAGTTCTTACATTAATCATACACAGAATAACAGACTTGGAGAAGTAATCGAACTTCATTCGTCGTTTCACATCAATCCAATTTCACTTTTAGTACCTCACCCGTCACCGCATCTATTTTGACTTCATACTTATACCCTTCTGCCGTGCGGATATCTACTTCAAATATCAACATGCCGTCATCAAATTCCAATTCTGATTTCACTACTTCCCCCGGTACTCTTTGTCGCGCAATTTCGTTTGCTTGTTCCATCGTAATCCTACGATATTGCGGGTGTTGCCAATGATTCATCCAATACTCACTTTGCTGATTCAATGAACGATCCCTCCTATTTCTTTCTACGTTGTTACTTTATGCAAGAGAATCAAAAGATGCCCCTGAAGCTAGGCCTGTCGTTTACGAAAGAAAAACGGATTATTTCCAAGGAAATAATCCGTTTTTGTCAGGCGATCTGTGCTGAGTTAGTCTTTTGTTTATAACGCATCCAAATAATGAGCGGAATAAGTAGTAAGGAAATATAGGTTCCGAGAAAACTCAACATGGAAAAACCTAAGAAGGCCACGACAATTCCCGAAGCAAGTCCCCCCACTGTTCCTGCTAGTGCGACAAAAACATCGATACTTCCTTGGATCTTCGCACGAGTCAATACATCAGTAGAGTCAATGACAATAGCTGTTCCACTGATTAATCCGAAATTCCAACCAATCCCTAGTAATGTAAGGGATACGGACATCCAAAATATCGATTCGCCCGCTACATAGGCTGCAAGAATACCTGCGAGTGCAAGTGTCACACCCGAAGCAATCACCATGATCGGTCGTCCAATCCGATCTACTAATACACCCGTAAAAATGGACGGTAAATACATACCGGCAATGTGTAAGCCGATGACTAAACCAATACCAGATATCGAAGCACCATGATGTTGCATATGGACGGGGGTCATCGTCATAATAGCGACCATGACACCATGCGACAGTACGAGCACGATAGCTCCTATCCAAATCCCCATCCTATTGGCTGTATGTTGATGAGCCACATGCCCCTCAATCGACTCTATACGCTCTTTCTGTTCAGCCAATTCGATCTCACGGGCAACAAGTAAAGGATCCGGTCGTAAAAACAATAAAAAGGTTAGCCCCGATAATACGTATGCGACACCTGCAAGTAGAAATACACCGGTCAATGAAGGGATACCGATGAAATCTGCTACATGCCCCATTGGTAAAACGAGGTTGGGTCCAGCTACCGCACCCACTGTAGTTGAAACAAGAGCGACACTGACCGCAGTAGCTCGTTGCTTCTCATCGGCGAGATCTGTTCCGGCATAGCGGGCTTGTAGATTGGAAGATGTACCTGCCCCATAAATAAACAAAAAGATGAATAACACAGCTAGACTACCCGACATTACAGCAAAGATCACACCAAACGCCCCTACACCACCGGTAATAAAGCCTGCACCGAGGCCAAGGCGACGACCATATCGTTGGGATAGCCTGCCGACGAGATAGGCAGAAAATGCTGAACCGAAAGTAGACAGCGCAATGGGCATGCCGGCTAAACTTTCATTACCTGTCATGTCTTGAATTAAAAGCGCGCCTACTGTAATTCCAGCTGCCAGTCCGGCTCCACTAAATATTTGGGAAATGATCACGACAAGTAAGGAACGCTTATACAATTGTTTCTGCGCTTCTTTGGATGATGTGTAATATGAAAAGTCTTGCCGTCTCGTCATGGAGTTCCCACCTTTGCTAGTACTATGCAATAATTCTGTAAGTTAATAGATTTTTTACATTTCATTCATCTTATCACACATTAGCCAAAGGAGAGAACGGTCTTGTCCGTATACAAAAACAAGCAAGCCTAATTTTTCTAGGCTTGCTTGTTTCTTTAAAGGAGTAAACTCTCATACTAGCGGAGCGATAAAAATAGGATGATCCGAGAACTTTGCTATTCGCGCTTCCCCTTCGCGCACCCACTTCTCATCGTATACAATAGGACCGTCTTGATCTTCGGGTGTCTGGAACTGGTCGAGTCCGACAGAGGCCAGTACAGGACTGTCATCATCATCCAATCCAATGTTGATTACATGATTGATAATAAAGGGTACATCAAATTCAATCATGGCACTATCTTCATCGAGTTCACCGTCAATTACGTGAAATGGTATTCGTAAGTAAATCGTGTTGTCACCGTCCTGATTCAAGATAGTGTCGAAGTTTCCGCGGTCGAAGTCCCAGTTGCCTCCCATTTGAATATCGTGTTCTATGAGAATGTTACAAGCATCTCCAAATAATGATTTTTTTCCTGGTAAATTTGTTTTTAGTTCGATCATGGCATTTCCTCTTTTCTGTGTCAGTTATTTTTGTTGAACGTCTGATTGATGATAGTTTTAAGAATACCCTAGTTAGTTGTTTGACAAACTTTCCTAGTCAACTGAATTGGAAAACACTAATCCGAATCTCGGGTAAACTCGAGAGTTTCTTTGATCTACACTGACGGAAGCCTATGTCAACTTGTTTTTGTACAAAAGAAAAGACTACCCAGTAGGATAGTCCAACTTCATTTATTTCATCAGCTCTTTATACCGATTCAAACATTCTTCATACGCTTCTTGCACGGTTTCAGCCTCGATAACGTCTTGTCCAGTTGTAGCAAAACGAGCTACTGAGTGTTCATACTGTGGGTCGTAGTAGTGAGTCAATAGCTGTTCTACAGCTTCTGTAAAACGACCATTTTCTAGGTCTTCCTGGATTTGTACCGCAATGGGTTGGTGGATACGTTTGCGAATTCTTGAAAATGCTTCTAGAAACAGTTCTGGTTGTTTTTCCGGTTCATACTCAGAAAGAATTTCTTCGACACGCACTTTGATCGGCAGTCTAATAATCCACTGGGGGCTCTGTCCTTTTTTTTCAAACAGTAGTTCTGGCATATGTACTTGCCCTATACGTTTGCTTTCACCTTCTATGAAGATATACGGTTCGTTTTCATACTTTTCCAGTTTATCTGCAATTAGCAATTCGAATTTCTTCTGGTTGTTCGGCTGAACACCAATTTGTCCGAATATTGAACCTCGATGGCCTGCCATACCTTCCAGATCGATGACCGGACAACCATCTTCCATCAGCTTATGAAGAATCTTCGTCTTGCCACTTCCTGTATAGCCGTTTAGTACAAGTAATTTAGCTTTAATGGGTTCCTGCAGTTTCGCAATAACCCACTGGCGATATGTATGAATCCCGCCACTAATTCGGCTTGAGCGGATTCCCATCAATTCTAGTACGGTCATTGCCGTTTTGCTCCGCATGCCGCCACGCCAGCAAAACACAGTGATTTGCGTGTCGATTTTTCTGAACTTCGCAATGAATTCGGGTAATTTTTTAGAGAAAATAGCCAGACCATGATCCATTGCTGCTTGTTTTCCTACTTGCTTATACAGTGTACCCACTTCTGCACGTTCTTCATTCGAAAAGATCGGAATGTTGATACTGCCTGGGATAGTTGCTTCCTCAAACTCTTTCGGAGAGCGTACATCGACTAATGTGTGTGAGTGATTTTTCTGTAATTCAAGTGCGTCTGTCAATGTAATATCTCGTACCATGTAATTTTCCATCTCCTTGATTTACTGCACGATAATTCGACCGTTATGTTCATCGGTCACTTCTCCAATAACATGTGCATCCACGCCAACTTCACGTAATTGTGCATGTAAACGTTCTGCTTCATCTCCAGCAACTGCTACAAGTAAACCACCTGAAGTTACTGCATCACATAAAATCCATCTGCCGATTTGATCTAGCGATTCTGGATATTCGACCATATCTTCTATATGCGCAAAGTTATTTTTCGTACCGCCCGGAACCGAACCAGCTTCCGCCAGTTCTCTTGTACGTGGTATTACAGGAACTTTCTCATGATCGATTCGTAAGCATACACCGCTACCTGTTGCCATTTCAGAAGCATGTCCAAGCAAACCGAATCCTGTTACGTCTGTTGAAGCATGAATACTGTAATCATCCATTACTTCAGCCGCTGTTTTATTGAGTGTTGTCATCACTTTTGTCACGTGAATTTCTTCATCTTCAGACAATAATCCATTTTTCAACGAAGTGGTCATAATCCCTACACCAATCGGTTTTGTCAGGATCAAACGATCACCCGATTTTGCTCCAGCATTTGTACGAATCTTGTCAGGATGTACCGTTCCAGTTACTTGCATACCGAACTTTGGTTCCTGATCGTCGATGGAGTGGCCACCTACGAGAACTGCACCGGCTTCTTTCAATTTGTCAGCGGCTCCGCGCAAGATCTCTGTCAAGATACCACGATCCAGTGTATGAATCGGGAATGCGACGATGTTCAATGCTGTAATTGGTATACCGCCCATTGCATAGACGTCACTGATCGCATTCGCCGCCGCCACTTGTCCAAAATCATATGGATCATTGACAATGGGCGTGAAGAAATCTAGTGTCTGTACGATAGCAGTCGTATCATTAATCTTATAGACACCCGCGTCATCGCCTGTATCCAATCCGACAAGTAAGTTAGGGTCCGCAAGGCCAGGAGGCAATGTACGTAGAACTTCAGCTAAATCGGCTGGTCCTATTTTACAACCACAACCTCCTTTTGAAGATAATGAAGTGAGTTTTACAGAAGAGTTTCGCATTACGGATATCAACCTTTCAATTTGTAATCCTTTAATTTTACCATAGAGTTTGCATTCTAGATCTGTTGGGCACTTAAGATTCTAATGGCCAATGAAAAAAAGACTACGCTTCAAGGCATAGTCTTACATGATGCAAATGTATTATTTTACGTACTTTACAAACCATTGGTCGTCCTTTTTCTCGATATATTCCCCGATCCAACCTTCTTTCAGCAACTTTTGCTGCTCTTGGGTATTTTCCATTAGAATAAATTGCTGTTGTGAAGTCATCCGATAGGAAGGCTCGTGCAGATCTTCGAATAAAATATAGCGCAGTTTATTTCCATATTTCAATTTTAGTTCTTTGATCCGTAAACCTAGTGCAAATTTGTCTTTCAAGCTTGGAATATTAAAAGGTGCAACAGTTGTACAAATATAGCGATAGCGATCTCTCTCGACATGTTCCATCAACCATTTACCGAGTGTCGTTTGTAGTCCATGCCCTCTATAGTCTGGATCCACACCTGAAATCTCCGAGTAGAGCACACTAGACAATTCATGTGTTGGCACTTCCACATCGATTCCTAAATGCTCTTCGTCTTCCCCAGGATCCAACATAGCACGGAACGCAATCAAGTGATTATCGACAAAAGCTCCCGCCATCATCCCATTACCGCGTAGAATATACACGAACTCTGCTTCCGTTAGCGGTTGAAGGAAGTCAGGTTGCTCAAGAGCAGCAATGATCTTTTCTTGTAGAGCTAGAATTTCGGGTAGCTGATCTTCCGTTAGAAGTGAAAGTGATGCTTGCAACGTCATAATGTCACCTTTTCTTTACGCACCGTCAACTCTTCTAGCGCTTGCTCATCTACATCTATACCAAGTCCAGGCTTTTCATTAAGTTCAATAAACGGTACATCATAGTGCAAATTACCGACGTCTTTACTGAATTTCAACGGGCCGGTCAATTCTACACTTGTCATCGATTTTTGTGAGAATGCCACATGGAATCCTGCTGCAGATCCAATAGACGACTCTACCATCGATCCTACCTGACATTCGATGCCCGCCATTTCTGCCATATGTGCAAGCTTCATTGCAGGATACATCCCTCCGCATTTCATGAGCTTGATATTCACTTTATCTGCTGCACGCTTTGCGATGATTTCACGCATCTCTCGCACACCACGCAATCCCTCATCCACCATTAAAGGCGTCGCGATTTTCGATTTGATTTCTACCATTGCATCGATGTCGTCTGCTTTTACCGGTTGCTCAAGCCAATCCAGATCACAGCTTTCCAATTGTTTCATCGCTTGTAATGTCGTCGCGCTATTGACCCAGCCTTGATTGACATCCACTCGGATTGCGATTTTTTTGCCAACACGCTCACGAACAGCTTGAATTCGCTCGACATCTTCCGCTGCGTTTGTACCGACCTTCATCTTTAATGAGCCGTAGCCCGAAGCCACACGATCAGCAGCCTCTTGCGCCATACGTTCAGGTGAAGCGATACTTAACACATGCGTAATCGGAAACTTCTCATGATAACGCCCACCAAGTAAATTATAAGCAGGGATGCCATATGCCTTGCCTACTGCGTCAAAGCAAGCCATGTCTAGTGCCGCTTTCGCGGTAGGTACACCGTAAATTGCTTGATCCATCATTTCATGAATTTTCCCAAAGCGACTTGGATTTTCCCCAAGTAAAATAGGAGCGAGTGTATGACGGAGGACAGCAAATGTACCTTCCCAGCTTTCTCCTGTTACATGGTCGTCTGCTACTGCTTCACCGTACCCTACGTATCCTGTGTCTGTTGTTAGTTTTACAATAATAGAGGGCATATCATCATAGGATGCGTAGCTTATTACAAATGGTTCATGGAGCGGTAATCGAATCGCAAAAATTTCAATTTCAGTTATTTTCATTACTTTTCATCCTTTCCTATTGGCAGCTTTTCATTCGCATTGTATGATTGTCGTTAAATAGTCGCTAATGAAAAGAGGAGATCCCATTATGAAGGTTACCATTGCATTGGTCGGCTCACAAGAGTTTTGTCGGCAAGCAAAGAATATTATATTGCCCCACAATATACGCGTTGATTATTATCAATACGACAGTCCGTTCGAAGCCCCTCGTCTACTAGAGACACTGAAACCTTGTCACGCCATCTTGTTCTCTGGCTCATTGCCTTATGAAGCGTCTGCACAAGTTCTTCGGACTATTTCGATTCCGACATTCTATATCCAGCAAAATGAACATACTATCGCTGTCACTTTATTATACCTTGCTTCGGAAAAGAATATGGCAATTCACGATATTTCTATAGACATAAAAGACAGAGCACATATCGAGCAAATCTTGCAAGATCTCGGTCCTCTTTCTGCCATGCAGAAGCCCGCTATACATGAACTGCAATCCAACAGTGATTTGCAAGCCGTTATAAACTTTCATCTAGAACATTTCAGAAACGGAAAGTCTAAAATGGCAGTGACCAGTGTGCATGCTGTGTACGATCAATTACAAGCGGCAGGCATCCCGTCATTCCGGATGTTGGATCCTGCAAGCAATATTTTACGTGCGATGGAACATGCTGTCCAACAAGCAGATTTGACAAGAAGCGAAGCGACTAAAATCGCTGTAGGTGTACTGCAAGTCCATCAACCCGAGCAATTTCCACAGAACACCATCGAAATATTAGCAAACTACCTACAGGCCCAGTGGAAAGAAAAGGACAGCAATTTCTTTTTTTATACTACTATAGGAACCATCGAATTTGTCTTAGCAATGAAGAACTTCATTCAGTTTTGTGAATCCCTCCATCCGGCATCTACTTTATCTTTTGGGTCAGGGCAAACAATCGTAGAAGCTAGTGACAACGCAATGAGTGCACTGCAACTCGGTAAACAAGCAACAGACAAAGGAATTTTTATGCTAGATGAACATAAGAAGCTACACGGCCCTTTGCCAGCCACAGAACCTTCAGTTGCAATGAGGTTGGATGATCCAGACTTGCTTAAGATCAGTGAAAAGACGACATTGAGCCCAGCCGTCATTTCCAAGCTAACGCAGTTTGATCAATTCAGGCAATCTACACCATTCACCGCTAATGACCTAGCAGGATATTTAGCCGTTTCTAGAAGAACTGCTGAACGTACGATTAAAAAGCTGATGGATCAACAATTTATCGATACTGTTGGTGAAGAAATGACCTACAGCCAAGGCAGACCACGTGCATTGTACAAAATGAAGCTTGATATCGAGTAAAAGGCAAAGCCGTTACATACATCGGCTTTGCCTTTTTACATTATTCGGGCTGTGCTTCAAGTTCCAACTTCGCTTCTTGCTCATTCATCTCCACAATCTCTTCCGACGTCATTTTTTCAATAGAGAACCCTGTCAATGCATATACAATCGACAACAACGGAACTACGAAATTCAAAATTGCATATGGGCCATATTCTACAACGCTGACACCTAATGTACCGAATATGAATACCCCACACGTATTCCACGGAATGAATACAGATGTCAAAGTTCCGCCATCCTCAAGCGCACGTGATAGGTTCTTGGAGCTTAGCCCCATATCTTTATATGTTTTACTAAACATTCTGGAAGGCACTACGATCGAAACATATTGTTCAGAACATGTCGCGTTGGTCATTACACACGCACCTATCGTCGAAATAATCAAGGATGACGTAGATTTCACTACCTTCAACAATTGTTGCATAATCGCACGCAACATCCCAGAGTACTCGAGAATCCCACCAAATGTCATCGCTACAATTGTCATCGAAACGGTATACATCATACTATCGAGCCCACCGCCATTGAATAAGTTATCCACTAACTTATTACCTGTCTCAATAGCAAAACCACTCTGCAAGGCGTTAAGAGCACCTGCAAACGTACCACCTTGAATTGTTACATGTGAAATGAATCCTAAAACAATACCAATAATTAACGCGGGAACCGCAGGAATCTTTAACGCAACCATCACAATGACAGCTATCGGAACAAGTAATAACCAAGGGGAAATAATAAAGCTTTCTTGCATGACTTGCGATGTTTTCGCAATCGAAGACAATTCAGCTTCGCCCGATCCAAATTTTCTTCCTAAGAATGTGAACACGCACAATGCGATGAGTAAACCAGGTATGGTCGTAAACAACATATGCTTAATATGATCAAATAAGTCTGTCCCTGTTAATCCCGCTGCGAGGTTCGTCGTATCGGAAAGTGGTGACATCTTATCACCGAAATATGCACCTGAAATAACAGCACCTGCGACCATGCCTGCAGGAATCCCCATACTTAAGCCAATCCCCATTCCCGCCACGCCAATTGTTGCCATTGTAGACCATGAACTACCGATGGCCAAGGAGACAAGAGCGCATATTAACGCGATCGCAACAAGGAACCAAGATGGCGTAATAATTTTCAATCCATAAAATATCATCGTAGCAACAATTCCGCCACCCATCCACGAGCCAATTACTAAACCAACGAGCATAATAATAATGACGGCAGGAAGCGCTAGACGAATCCCCTTATACATCATTTCTTCAATCTCTTTCCAGGTGAAACCATGACGCCAAGCGACAAGTGCTGCAATAGAGGTACCTACTATCAATGGCATATGCGGACCTTGCTCTAGCTTTACCACAGTTATAAGCATTACTAGGATCATTAATATCAGTGGTAAGATCGCCCACCAAAAACCTATTTCCCTATTTTGTCTTCTCTCTTCCATAGTTTACCCACCCATCTTCTGATAGTCTCGAACTGTCGCTATATAGTCGTTTAATATATAGTAAACGTTATCCGAATTGTTTGTCAATATAAACTTGTAAGCGTTTACTAGAATACGTTATATTCCATGAAAAAAACAGTCGAACGATGACGACTGTCTTTTTTATACTTCTTTTATTTATCCATCGACAATACTAGCTTTCCTTTTGCGTATCTCGTCTGCGTTTTTTCAACGCTTCAAACCTTTTCAGCCGCCCCTATAACACAGTGAATTTAACGCTATCAATACTCTTCTGGCAAGCCGAAAAAACTAACTTATAGTATGAAATACGTTTATAACCTTGCATACTGGGAATACTATAAAGTACTTTCACGAATGGGAGGCGCGCTGCCATTGACAGCTAATATTCAAAAGACAGATACGATAAAATGTATAACCGAATACGATACGTTGCGCAGAGTCATTTTATGCCCGCCAGAATTCATGGCAATTGACGAAGTTATTAATGAAGTGCAAAAAAGGTATGAAGATGAAAATATTGATAGACAACGTGCGATGAGACAGCACGCAGAGTTCGAGAAAGTTTTGAAGGAAAACGGAGTGGAGGTCATCACGCTACCTACTTCTGAAAAGTATCCTGAACAAGTCTTTACACGAGATATTGGATTCACAATCGGTAATGAAGTGTTTATCGCAGACTTGGCTACAGATATACGAAAAGGAGAAGAAATCACGCTAAAAGAATGGCTGATCGCGCAAGACATTCCCTATCAGTCTGCGACGGATCAAATGGAAGGCGGAGACATTATTGTCGACCGGGATACTCTCTACATCGGCATCAGTAGCCGTACATCCGAGGAAGCGGTTAACAAGCTGGAAGAAAAGCTTCCCGATCATCAACTCAAGCGGATTCCATTTGACGGACGGTACTTGCATTTAGACTGTGTTTTCAATATCCTTTCTTCCGAAAAAGCGCTAGTCTTTCCAGCAGCGTTTGATCAGGAAACACTCCATCAACTGGCAGATTCGTACCAACTGATCGAAGTGGCGGAAGATGAACAGTTTTCGCTAGGTACTAATGTTCTCTCCATTGGTAATAATAAAGTATTCAGCCTTCCACAAAACGCACAAGTGAATGCAAACTTACGCGCAAATGGATTTGAAGTCATAGAAGTCGACTTCTCTGAAATTATTAAATCAGGCGGTTCTTTCAGATGTTGTTCGATGCCTGTAGAACGCGGATAATACAAAAGACTGAAGCTTAAATGCCACAAACAATGCGGTGTTTTACGCTTCAGTCTTTTTCTATTCAATCACATCTATATAAGTTCCATATTCATTTTCTACCTCTGGAAGTTTCAGCATAATTGATTCGGGTACGATCAAGTGAATCGTCATAGCTCTAGACACCGATCCTGAAGAATAACCATAAGCTTTTTCCCCAGTGAACTGGTTCAATATATTCGAATCATGATAAAACGTATACTGTATATTATTAAGAGGTTGTTTAGGTACAGTCATTAAATTACTTTCCCAAATCGGCAATGCAATTTCAAGCCGGTCTGTAACGTCATAATACACATCATTCTCCTCCCCGATATTCGCCATCAGTTCAGGGGTGTAGACGGTTTCTGTAATGGTATGGCTGTTGTCAGGTGTACGTTCAATTATAAGATAAGCATTTGTGAAAGAGGATATCACTAGTTCACCTTTTACTTTATGTGACTGCTTCGCCAGAACAAATTTTTCAGGAATAGGTATTCCCTCTACAATCGCAGCCGGCAAATCAAATTCCACGTCCTTCATGTTTACTTTTGGGGGATTTCGATGTTCTACCTTACGTTCCATGACTTCCGCCACGACAAGACTAAGC